>DATBQT010000235.1:0-6575 GCA_036560685.1 Acidimicrobiales bacterium | reverse complement strand
GCGCCCTCGCGAGGCGCGGGACTCTATGACCACTTGTACCTGCATCCGCTCCCCGACAGCATCGGCGGCACGCTCTCGTCGAGCCGAGCCCGCCGCATTCGCCCGATGCACTTCGACGGCTCCGTCGCGGCGGCACCGCCTCGTTGGATCGGAGCATTTGGTCGTCACCGCCCCGGTGTCTACGTCACGTTCGGCACGGAGGTCGCGTCGCTCGCCCCGTGGGGCGAGATCCTTGAGGCCCTTCGCTCAGCTGACGTCGATGCCGTGGCCACCATCGGGTCGAGCATCGAGCAGGCCGAACTTGGACACGTCCCGCCGAACGTGAGAGTCGAGCGGTTCGTGCCGCAGGGGTTCGTGCTGTCCCGCACCTCCGCGGTCGTGTCGCACGCAGGATCGGGGACCGCGTTCGCGGCCGCCTCGCGCGGGATCCCCCAGCTGTGCATGCCCATCGCTGCCGATCAGTGGTCGAACTCGGACGCCCTCACGGCGGCTGGTGCGGCGATCACCCTCGAGTCCGATGAGCGCTCAGCCGCAGGGATCGGTGCGTCCCTCGCGGGGCTACTCGGTGACTCGGCGTACACCGAGACGGCATCCGCGATCGCTCACGACTTTGCTGAGCTCGCACACCCGAGCGAGTTCGTGCACACGATCGAGGCACTCGCCCCCCTCAGCTACTAGCAGGTCAGCGCCCGGATCCTTGCGGCGGCCTGTTGGGTGCTCGAGTCCACGACCCCGGTCTGGAAGCTCATGAGCTTGGCGACGTCGCCCTCGATGCGGACCTTGCCCTCCATGAACGCGCCCATCGCCGCGTGGGGGTTGCCGTCGACGAGCAGGGCCTTGGCGGTGACCCAGTTGACGGTCACGGACAGGTCAGGGGAGTCGAGGTGGCCCTGTTCGATCACAAGCCCCCCGCTCGAGGTGTCGACGTGGGCGAGCAGGTCGTGGTCGCTGAAGGGCACCTCGGTCACCACGAGGTTCACAGTGAGCTCGACGGGCGCGGTGAGCCCCTCGGCCTCGTACTCGTCACGGAGCCGCTTGACGGCGTCCAGCCACTCGTCGCTGAGGAACTCGTAGGTCTGCACAGCGGCGTCGTCCGGCACGGGCGCAGGATACCGTCGCCGATAGGCTCGGCCGCCATGACTGCATCGATCGCACCGGGCGCGGAGCCCTTCTCGGCGACCGGCGGCGCCGACGGCGTGCTCGTGCTCCACGGCTTCACCGGCAGCCCGTTCTCGGTGCGCACGCTCGCCGAGTGCATCGCGAACCGCGGCTACACCGTCGAGGCGCCGCGCCTGCCGGGGCACGGCACGTCGGTCGAGGACCTCGTGCCGATGCGGTGGGACGACTGGACCGGCGCGGCGCAGGCCGCGTACGACGACCTCGCGACGAGGTGCGCGCGCGTCGCGCTCGTCGGCCTCTCGGTCGGCGGCGGCCTGTCGGTGTGGCTGGCCGAGCACCACCCGGAGGTCGCCGCGCTCGTGCTCGTGAACCCCATGGTGCAGCCCATCGCCGCCGAGCTCCGCGAGGGCGCCCAGGCGCTGCTGGACGCGGGCGAGGTGACGATCGAAGGCGTCGCCAACGACATCGCGATGCCCGGCGCGACCGAGCACGGGTACAAGAGCCTGCCCCTCGCCGCGGCGCTCAGCCTCATGGGCGGCCTCGAGGACGTCGCCGGGGCCATCGGGTCGGTGACGTGCCCGACCCTCGTGCTCACGAGCCGACAGGACCACGTGGTCACGCTCGACAACTCCGAGCTCGTCGTCGCCAAGGTCGCAGGGCTGGTCGAGCAGGTGTGGCTCGAGCGCAGCTACCACGTCGCCACGGTCGACTACGACGCCGAGCTGATCGAGTCGGAGGCGTGCCGATTCCTCGACGCGTCGTTCGAGGACGGGTGACCGCGCTCTCGCGTGACGACGTGGCGCACGTCGCCGCGCTAGCCCGCCTGTCGCTCTCAGACGAAGAGCTCGATCGCTACACAGGACAGTTGCAGGCGGTCCTCGACCACGCCGCAGACCTCGAGGCGTTCGACCTCGAGGGCACGCCGGCCACGGCGCACCCCTTCGCCGATCGCAACGTCGTGCGCGAGGACACCCCCGTGGCCTGCCTCGACCGAGACGAGGTGCTCGCCTGCGCGCCCGATGAGGAGGACCATCGCTTCAGCGTGCCGCGGATCATCGGCGAGGCGCCATGACCAGCGCGGTGCAGATCGCGAGCGAGGTCCGCAGCGGCCAGTGCACTGCGAGGTCGGTCACGGAGGCCGCACTCAGCGAGGTGGCTGCCAGCGACGGCGCACTGCACGCGTTCCTGCACGTCGACGCAGACGGCGCGCTGGCCGCGGCCGACCGCGTCGACGCGATGGTCGAGAGGGGCGAGGACCCCGGGCCGCTCGCCGGGGTGCCGGTCGCGCTGAAGGACAACCTGTGCACGCGTGGCGTGCCCACCACGGCCGCGAGCCGGATCCTCGAGGGCTGGGAGCCGCCGTACACCGCGACGGTCGTCGACCGACTCGGGACCGCCGGGGCGATCGCGATCGGCAAGACCAACCTCGACGAGTTCGCCATGGGCTCGTCGACGGAGAACTCGGCTTTCGGGCCGACGCGCAACCCGCATGACCACACCCGGGTCCCGGGCGGCTCGTCGGGCGGCTCGGCTGCCGCGGTCGCAGCCGGCATGGTCGCCCTGGGGCTCGGCAGCGACACGGGCGGGTCGATCCGGCAGCCAGCGGCGCTGTGCGGCGTCGTCGGGGTGAAGCCGACGTACGGCGCGGTGTCGCGCTACGGGCTGATCGCCTTCGCGAGCTCGCTCGACCAGATCGGCCCGATCGCGCGCACCGTCGCGGACGCCGCGCTGTGCCTCGAGGTGATCGCGGGGCACGACCCCATGGACTCCACGTCCCTTCGCGAGCCGGCCCCGTCGCTGACCGCCTCGCTCGCTGACGGCGTCGACGGTCGCACGGTCGGCCTCGTGCGCGAGCTCGTCGACGGCGCCGCACCCGACGTCGTGGGCCGGGTGCGCGACGCGGCCGAGGCGCTCGAGCGCGCGGGGGCGAGGGTGATCGAGCTGTCGGTGCCAGAGCTGCGCTTGGGGCTGTCGGCCTACTACCTCATCGCGCCGGCGGAGGCGAGCTCGAACCTCGCGCGCTACGACGGCGTGCGCTACGGGCTCCGGGTGCCCGCGGACGACATCACCGCGATGAACGTGGCCACGAGGACCGCGGGGTTCGGCGACGAGGTCAAGCGCCGGATCATGCTCGGGACCTACGCCCTGTCGGCCGGCTATTACGACGCCTACTACGGGCGCGCCCAGCGCGTGCGGACGCTGATGATCCGTGCCTTCGCCGCCGCCTACGAGCAGGCCGACCTCCTCTTGGGCGCGACGGCGCCCACGACCGCGTTCGAGCTGGGCGCCAAGACGACTGACCCGATGGCGATGTACCTGTCCGACGTCTTCACGATCCCGTCGAACCTCTCTGGCGAGGTCGCCGTCACCGTGCCCTTCGGCGCGGGCGACGACGGGCTGCCGATCGGCGTGCAGGTGCTCGGCCCCGCACGCAGCGAGCCGCGCGTGTTCGCCGCGGCCGCTGTCCTCGAGTCGGGAGCACCGCAGTGACGCTGCCCAACGACTACGAGATGGTGGTTGGCCTCGAGGTCCACACCGAGCTTCGGACCGCGACGAAGCTGTTCTGCGGCTGCCCGAACTCGTTCGGCGAGGAGCCGAACACGAGCATCTGCCCGGTGTGCCTCGGGCTCCCCGGCTCGCTGCCCGTCCTCAACAGCCATGCCGTCGAGCTCGCGATGGCGATCGGCGCCGCGCTCGGCTGTGAGATCCGGCCGTCGTCGTTCCACCGGAAGAACTACTTCTATCCCGACATGCCGAAGGATTACCAGATCAGCCAGTACGACGAGCCCATCAACGTCAACGGGGCCCTCGAGCTGCCCGACGGCTCGACGGTCAGGATCGAGCGGGCGCACATCGAGGAGGACACCGGAAAGACCACGCACCTCGGTGAGTCCGGGCGGATTCACGGCGCGGACCGCTCCTTGGTGGACTACAACCGCGCGGGCGTGCCGCTCGTCGAGATCGTGTCGGCGCCGGACATCACCTCAGCCGCCCAGGCGCGCGCCTACGCCGCCGAGCTGCGCTCGATCCTCGTCGCCACCGGCGCCTCGGACGGGCGGATGGAGGAGGGCTCGATGCGCGTCGACGCCAACGTGTCGGTCCGCCGCGTCGGCGACGCGACGCTCGGCACGCGGTGCGAGATCAAGAACCTCAACTCGCTGCGCAGCGTCCAGCGAGCGGTGGAGCACGAGGCCATCCGCCAGGTGGCGCTCGTCACCGACGGCGGCCGGGTGGTCCAAGAGACGCGACACTGGGACGAGGGGGCCAGCAAGACCGTCACGATGCGCTCCAAGGAAGAGGCGTACGACTACCGGTACTTCCCCGAGCCCGACCTGCTCCCGTTGGCGCCCGACGACGAGTGGCGTGACCGGGTGATCGCGTCGCTGCCGGTGCTGCCCGCCGTGCGTCGAGTGGCGCTCCTCGAGCTGCTCGACGAGCCGACCCCGTCGCAGCGTGACCAGGTGCTCTCTGTCGTCGAGCTCGGACTCGACGGGTACGTGACGACCGCCGTCGCGCGCGGGGTGGCCGGGGCGCTCGCGCTCGCCCGCGTCGCGAACGAGCTCGCCGCGCTCGAGAACGCCACGTCGCTCGACCCGGACAAGGTGGCCGGCCTGCTCTCGATGGAGCAGGCGGGCGAGCTGCCGGCGACGCAGGCCAAGGCCGTCTTGGCCCAGCTCGCCGCGCACGGCGGGGACCCGAAGGAGATCGCCGCCGCCATGGGCTTCGAGCGCCTCGACGACTCGGCGCTCACCCAGCTGGTCGACGGGCTCATCGCCGCGCACCCTGACGAGTGGGGCCGGTACGCCGAGGGCGACGACAAGCTCGCCCAGTTCTTCGTGGGCCAGGTGATGAAGCTCACGAAGGGCCAGGCTGACGGCAAGGCCGTCATCGCGGAGCTCTCCAGGCGCCGCTGAGGCTCGACGCGTGGGCACCGGCATCTCGAGGTCCACCGCGAGGATCGTGCTCGTCGCGCTGTCGGTGGTGTCGCTCGGCGTCGTGGCCGCGCTGCTCGCGTCGCCGTCTCGGTCGGCCGCACCGCCACGCAGCGTCTCGTGGTCGCTGACCGAGCCGCTCGTGGTCGCCAACCTCCCGGTCGACCTGTGCGCGACCAGCTACGGGGCGCCCGAGTCACGCTCGGACGCGCTCCCGAGCCACCAGCTCGCCCTGGTCGCCTCGCGCCTGTGGCGCTCCCTCGTGATGTACGCCGACGGGCTCGGGACGCTCTACGTACTTGGGCCCAAGGGCTGGTCGTGCACGGCGCTCGACGCCGTGGACGGCGCGAGCACGCTCGTCGTGTTCCCACCCGGCGAGCCAAGGCCCTCGACGGGTGACCTGACGGCGGTGCGAACGGGGATCGTCGCCACCCAGACCGGGGGCTGCGCCGGCTGCAGCCTCGAGACCGCGTGTCCGCTCTTCCGCGCGGCGAGCCTTCGCTACGCCGCGGCGTACGGCGTGCACTGCAGGCAGATCGGCGCTGCCGAGCGGCGACAGACGCCGTCGCCGTCGCGGGTGCTTTTCGTCGATCCTCCGGGCGTCCTCGGCGCGGGCCGCCCGTCGGGCGGTGCGGACGCCGCCTACGGCGCGATGCTGTGGCACCTCCCCGGCGACCCGCGCTCGACGGCGTGGCTCGACACCTGCACGCTGCCCGACGCGCAGCGCACGGTGTGCGTGCTCTCGGTCCACGCGTTCCTCGCGCGGCACCCCGACGCGGCTACGACGCGAGGGCCCCGACAATCCAGGTGATGCAGCCGCACAGCGCGACCACGTCCTCGGGGTCGATGGCCGGGAACAGCGCGATGCGCAGCTGGTTGCGGCCGAGCTTGCGGTAGGGCTCGGTGTCGACGACCCCGTTCGCCCGGAGCACCTTGGCGACCGAGAGCGCGTCGACGGACTCGTCGAAGTCGATGGTCGCCACGACGTGGCTGCGCATCGAGGGCTTGTCAACGAACGGCTTGGCGAAGGCGCTCGCCTCAGCCCACCCGTAGATGGTCTCGGCGGACCGATCACAACGCGCCGTCGTGAACGCGAGGCCGCCGCCGTCAAGCATCCATCGGACCTGACTGCGAAGGAGGTGCAGCGTGGCCAGCGCGGGCGTGTTGTAGGTCTGGTTGAGCCGCGCGTTGTCGAGGGCGATCTTCAGGTCGAGCGTCGCTGGGATCCAGCGGTCCGACGAGGCGAGCTGCTCGATCCGCTCGATCGCGGCGGGGGAGCACAGCGCGAGCCACAGCCCCGCGTCGCTCGCGAACGACTTCTGCGGGGCGAAGTAGTAGCAGTCGAACTGCGACGCGTCGACGGGTAGTCCGCCCGCGCCGCTCGTCGCGTCGACGAGGACGAGACCGTCGGCGCCGCGTGGGCGCTCAATCGGCGCCATCACCCCCGTCGAGGTCTCGTTGTGCGTGAGCGCATAGGTATCGATCGAGCCGTCGACCTGGACCTCGGGGTGTGTGCCCGGTTCG
>DATBQT010000234.1:0-3570 GCA_036560685.1 Acidimicrobiales bacterium | reverse complement strand
CCCGAGACGCCCGTGCCGAGCTTGATCGTCTTGGTCGACAGGCTCACGAGCAGCGGGGGCCAGATCTTGAGACAGCCCGCCTTGCAGTGGAGCTTCGCGCCCTTCTCGACGCTGAGGACGTAGAGGGTGAAGCTCGCGTGGTTGGCCAGCACGCCCGTGTAGCCGGTGACGTTGTCGGCCTGGAGCACCGGCGTCGTGGACGCGCCGACCTGCATGGCGACGCTGGCAAAGGCGATGGACGCGACCGCGGACGCGGTCATGGCCCGCCCGAGGCCCCAGAGCCGTGGCTTTCGGCGATCTCCCGAGTAGCGGTCTGTGGACATGAGGTTCCCTCCGATTGGGTTGTGGACTCGCCGACGAGGCGTCCGGCACCTGCCGTACCAGTGACTACCTGCGCAGGGGTCGCGGCGTTCACGTCCCGCTCGGATTCGAGCCGGGTCAGCCCTCGCGGTGCACGACGACGGTGCGGGCGACCTTGTCATGGAGCGTCTGGTGGGCCCGGTCCCACGCGGGCCACAGCATGTCGAGGACCCACGGGAAGAACACGAAGAAGAACAAGAGGTACTCGAACGCCGACCGGCCGAGTGCCCTGCCGACGCCGACGCCGGGCTCGTCCCTGCGCGTCGCGTCCTCGTGGGTGCACCTGACACCCACCGTGCGCATCCCGAGGGTGGACCCCCACAGCCCGATGAGCACGCTGCAGTACGCGAGGACCACCGCGACGACGACGAGCACGCCGGGGACCGTGACGACGTAGAGGCTCGAGTTCAGCGTGAAGTTGAGCCCGCTCGACACCCTCGTCGACGACGAGTGCGCCTGGCCGAGGATCGCCGCGAGCCCGAAGCCCAGCACGCCCGTGAGGACCCAGTCGATCAGCCAGCCGACGAGCCGGTAGCCGTAGCCCGCGAGTGACGCGGCGCGCGCAGCGGGCGCCGTCGGTGCGCGATCCCACTCGTCCCAGGGGTTGCCCTGCACCGCGGGATCAGCGCCCACCGCACCTCCCGGTCAAACGCGCGCGAGCGCGCGGCTAGCTCTGGCGGATCTTGATCTCGATGTCGACGCCCGCCGGCAGGTCGAGTCGCTGGAGCGAGTCGACGGTCTTCGGCGTGTGGTCGACGATGTCGAGCAGGCGCTTGTGGACGCGCATCTCGAAGTGCTCGCGGGAGTCCTTGTACTTGTGCGGCGAGCGGATCACCGTGTAGCGGTGCTTCTCGGTGGGGAGGGGCACCGGCCCCTGCACGCGCGCGTTGGTGCGCTCCACGGTCTGGACGATCTTCGCCGTGGACTGGTCGAGAATCTCGTGGTCGTAGGCCTTGAGCCTGATGCGGATCTTCTGGCGTGCGCTCTCGGCCATCGTCGCTACTTCAGGATCTTCGTGACACGGCCGGCGCCGACCGTGCGGCCACCCTCGCGGATGGCGAAGCGCAGGCCCTCGACCATGGCGATCGGCTTGCCGAGCTCGACGGTCATCTCGGTGTTGTCGCCGGGCATGACCATCTCGGTGCCGCTCGGCAGCTGGATCGAGCCGGTCACGTCGGTCGTGCGGAAGTAGAACTGCGGGCGGTAGTTCGCGAAGAACGGCTTGTGCCGCCCGCCCTCTTCCTTGTTCAGCACGTAGACGTTGGCCTCGAAGTCGGTGTGCGGCGTGATAGTGCCGGGCTTGCACAGCACCTGGCCGCGCTCGACCTCCTCCTTCTTCGTGCCACGGAGCAGGGCGCCGACGTTGTCGCCTGCGCGGCCCTCGTCGAGGAGCTTGCGGAACATCTCGACACCGGTGACGACGGTCTTCTGGGTGTCGCGGAGGCCGACGATCTCGACCTCCTCGCCGACCTTGACGATGCCCTGCTCGATCTTGCCGGTGACGACGGTGCCACGGCCCGTGATGGACATGACGTCCTCGATCGGCATCAAGAAGGGCTTGTCGGTGTCGCGCTCGGGCTCGGGGATGTAGGAGTCCACCGCCGCCATGAGCTCGAGGACCTTCTCGGACCACGCCGGGTCGCCCTCGAGCGCCTTGAGCGCCGAGACGCGGACGATCGGGGTGTCGTCGCCGGGGAAGTCGTACTCGGTCAGCAGCTCGCGGACCTCGAGCTCGACCAGGTCGAGCAGCTCCTCGTCGTCGACGAGGTCGGCCTTGTTCAGCGCCACGACGATGTAGGGGACGCCGACCTGGCGGGCGAGCAGCACGTGCTCACGCGTCTGGGGCATCGGGCCGTCGGTCGCAGAGACGACGAGGATCGCGCCGTCGACCTGGGCCGCGCCGGTGATCATGTTCTTGATGTAGTCCGCGTGGCCCGGCATGTCGACGTGGGCGTAGTGGCGGTTCTCGGTCTCGTACTCCACGTGCGCGATGGAGATCGTGATGCCGCGCTGCTTCTCCTCAGGCGCCTTGTCGATCTCGTCGAACGGCGTGAAGGTCGTCCCCGGGTTCTTCTCGGCGAGCACCTTGGTGATCGCGGCCGTGAGCGTCGTCTTGCCATGGTCGATGTGACCCATGGTGCCGATGTTCACGTGCGGCTTGGTGCGCTCGAACTTCTGCTTGGCCATCTCGGGGAACTTCTCCTGGTCTTCGGGCGGGACCCGCGTCCCGTCGATGTGTCGTGGCGACCTCTCCCTTGCGGGTCGGGCCCTGTGTCCCGGGGGATCCCGGGGTTACGCGCCGGTCGCCCTCGCGACGATCTCCTTCGCGATCGCGTCCGGAACCTCCGCGTACGAGTGGAACTGCATGGTGTACGTGGCGCGCCCCTGCGTCCGCGATCGCAGGTCGGTAGCGTAGCCGAACATGTCGGCGAGCGGCACGAGCGCCCCGATCACCTGCGAGTTGCCCCGCTGGTCCATGCCCTCGATCTTGCCCCGGCGACTCGACAGGTCCCCGATCACCTCGCCCATGTAGTCGTCAGGGGTGACGACCTCGACGGACATGACCGGCTCCAAGAGCACCGGGCTCGCGGCCCGCGCCGCCTTCTTGACCGCCATCGACCCGGCGATCTTGAAGGCCATCTCCGAGGAGTCGACGTCGTGGTAGGAGCCGTAGGTGAGCGTGACGCGCAGGTCGACCGCCGGGTAGCCCGCGAGCACCCCGGAGGTCAGTGCCTCTTGGATCCCCGCGTCGACGGCCGGGATGTACTCCTTGGGGATCACCCCGCCCGAGATCGCGTCGACGAACTCGTAGCCCCCGCCCGGGCCCAGGGGCTCGAGCGAGATCACGACGTGGCCGTACTGGCCGCGGCCGCCGGTCTGGCGGATGTAGCGCTCCTCGATCTTGTCGACCTTCTTGCGCACGGTCTCGCGGTAGGCCACCTGGGGCTTGCCGACGTTGGCGTCCACGCTGAACTCGCGCAGCATGCGGTCCACCAGGACCTCGAGGTGCAGCTCGCCCATCCCCGAGATGACCGTCTGGTTGGTCTCCTCATCGGAGCGCACCCGGAACGTCGGGTCCTCCTCGGAGAGGCTGAACAGCGCCTTGGAGAGCGTCTCTTGGTCGGCCTTGGTCTTGGGCTCGACGGCGACGTGGATGACCGGCTCGGGGAAGACGAGCGCCTCGAGCTGGATGCGCTGGTCGGGGTCGCT
>DATBQT010000233.1:0-3784 GCA_036560685.1 Acidimicrobiales bacterium | reverse complement strand
TACGTCCAAGGGCTACCAGCGTCCGAGGCGAGCCCACATATCACCGCCGCATCGCTACAGCCCGTGATCGTCAACTGCCCGACGGGGCCGTCCACGAATATCGTGGCCACCCAGTCACCTGCGGGGTACTCGATGGCGACGCCCGGCTCGCCCGTGAACCTCTACCTCACGTGCGCGTCGACGACGACGACGACAACGACGCAACCAGGTGGGCAAGGACACGGGCGCCACCACCATCACCGAAAGTGAGCACGGACTCGGGGTGAAACTGCACGCCCTCGACGGCGTGCACCCGGTGTCGGACGCCCATCACGATCGACCCGCTCCAAGCCGTCACCTCGAGCTCGTCGGGGAGCGAGGCGGGGTCCACGACCAACGAGTGGTAGCGGCCTGCGGTGAACGGGTCGGCGAGCCCCTCGTAGATGCCCGTGCCGACGTGGCGGACCTCGCTGGGCTTGCCGTGCACGATCTCTGGCGCGGCGACGATCTGGCCCCCGTACGCCTGGCAGATCGCCTGGTGCCCGAGGCACACGCCGAAGATGGGCACGGCGCCCGCGAACGCCTCGACGACGTGCGCCGTCACGCCTGCGTGCTCGGGACGACCGGGTCCGGGCGAGAGCACGATCGCGTCGGGGCCGAGCGCGGCGATGCCGTCGACGTCGACCACGTCGTTGCGCCGCACCACGAGCTCGGCGCCGAGCTCGCCCAGCCCCTGGACGAGGTTGTAGGTGAACGAGTCGTAGTTGTCGATGACGACGATGCGAGGCGCCACGCCCGGAGGCTATCGAGCACACGGGGCACGATGGCAGCGGCAGTAGCATTCGCCGTCATGGCCAAGACACAACGATCGGGGCGCACCACGCCGCGAGCGCACCGCGGGACGACGACCGGCAAGTACATGTCGGCCGAGCAGACGGGTCGCTACACCCGACCGATCCCCAAGGACACGCGCACGTCGCCCAGGTGGTACGGCTTCTTGGTCGTCGGGCTGCTCATCCTCGGCGCGCTCCTGCTCGTCGGGAACTACCTGTCGTTCCTGCCGGGTGCGGTCAGCCCGTGGTACCTCGTGGCGGGCCTCGCCTCGATCTTCGTCGGCTTCGCGCTCTCCACGCGACTGCGATAGCCGCGCCGCAGCTCAGCTGCGCGTGCTCGTCACCGCGCCGAGGAGCTCGCCAAGCCCCTCGGGGAAGACCGTGTCGTGCGTGTCGTCGAGCTCGTCCCTCGACCACCAGCGGTGCTCGACGACCACGCGGCGCTCGAGGTCGGTCCAGGACGCCGATGACACCTCGAACCGCTCGACGGTGACCACGAAGTAGTGCTCGTCCTGGAGGTAGGTGACGCCGTCGAACTCGAACTCGATGGTGCGTTGGTGGACGACCCCGCCGACGTCCCCGAGCGCGAGGCCGGTCTCTTCGAGCACCTCCCTGCGTGCGGCGGCCTCCAAGCTCTCGCCCGGCTCCACGCCGCCGCCCGCGGGGAACCACCAGGTCCCCGCCTCAGATCTCCCCGGGTCGCCGCCGCGGAACAGCAGCACTCGGCCCGACTCGTCAACGAGGAGGACCTTGGCCGCGCTGCGCCGCTGGGTGTTCGTCGCCGCTAGCCCAGCCGCTCGATGATCATCGCGTTGGCGAGCCCACCGCCCTCGCACATGGTGAGCAGTCCATAGCGACCGGACGTGCGCTCGAGCTCGTTGACCAGCGTGGCCGCGAGCTTCGCGCCCGACGCGCCGAGCGGGTGCCCGAGCGCGATCGCGCCGCCGTTCACGTTGACGCGGTCCATGTCGGGCTTGAGCTCCTTCTCCCAGGCGAGCACGACCGACGCGAACGCCTCGTTGATCTCGACGAGGTCGATGTCGTCCATCGAGAGCCCCGAGCGCTCGAGCACCTTCTGGGTCGCGGGGATCGGCCCGGTCAGCATCGTGACGGGGTCGACGCCCGCCAGCGCGAACGACACGAACCGCGCACGCGGCGTGTAGCCGAGCTGCGCGGCACGCTCCTCGGACATGATGAGCACGGCCGAGGCGCCGTCGGTGATCTGCGAGGAGTTCCCGGCCGTGACCTTGCCGTCCTCCTTGAAGGCGGGCTTGAGCTTCGCGAGGGTCTCGAGCGAGCTGTCCGGGCGGATCCCCTCGTCGGAGGTCACCGTCTCGTCGGTGTCGTTGCCCTCGTCGTCACGGACCGGGATCGTGACCAGCTCGTTGTCGAACCGGCCCTCGTCTGTCGCGCGCGCCGCGCGCTGGTGGCTCTGGACCCCGAACGCGTCGAGCTCCTCGCGAGAGATGCCCCACTGGTCGGCGATCATCTCGGCGCCGATGCCCTGGCCGACGAGGCCGCCGACGGGGGCGTAGCGAGCCATCACGCGTGGGCCGAACGGGAAGCCCAGCTCGCGGACGATGGACGAGCCCATCGGCGTGCGGGTCATGCCCTCGACGCCCGCCGCGATGACGACGTCGTAGGCGCCGGCCATGACGCCTTGGGCTGCGAAGTGGATCGACTGCTGCGAGCTGCCGCACTGGCGGTCGATGGTCGTGGCAGGCACCGACTCGGGCCACCCTGCTGCCAGCACCGCGTTGCGGCCGATGTTGAGCGACTGCTCGCCGACCTGCATGACACAGCCGCAGATCACGTCGTCGACGAGCGCGGGGTCGAGGTCGTTTCGCGCCTGGAGGGCTTTCAGTGGCTCGGACGCGAGGTCCACCGCGTGCCAGTTGCGCAGCTTGCCGTTGCGCTTGCCACCAGGGGTGCGGACTGCGTCGACGATGACGGCGTTAGCCATGAGGCCTCCTTCACGTGGCCGGAGTCCCGGCCGCGCAATCGTATCGGCCGACGCAGACGGCTCCATCTGGGCTCGTGGGTCGCGGTGGCTAGCCTTCGCGCGTGCCGACCGGAGCCAAGGACATGGACCGCTGGCTGGGCGACGGTGGCATGGTGCTGCTGGGGGAGCTCGGCGCGGGGCTGACCGCCTACGGCGTGGACGGCGAGGACCTCGGCTGGGTCACCGGGACGTTCACTCCGACGCAGCTCGCGTGCAACCCGCACGGCACGGTTCAGGCCGGCGTGCACGCCGTGGTGCTCGACGCGGCGATGAACTTCGCCATCAACGCGGCGCTCGTTGGCAAGGACCGCACGCGAGGGACGCTCGAGCTCAAGTGCGAGACGATGCGGCCCGCGATGCTCGGCACCACCTACCTCGTGCGCGGCGACGTGACGAGGATGGCGCGACAGGTCGCGTTCGGCGAGGCGACGCTGCGCGACGCGGAGGGCACGCTCATCAGCCGCGCGACCGGGACGTTCCTCTTGCACCGAGACGGCTGAGGTCGCACTCGGAGCGGTGCGCGGAGTGATGGCAGAGTAGGGGCCGCTCGGCACGGGATCTTGGGCGAGGAGAGGGGACCATCGATGGGCGATCGCGCACTCAGCGGTCGGGTGGCACTCGTCACGGGTGCGAGCAGGGGGATCGGCGCGGCGATCGCCGAGCGCTTCGCCGCCGAGGGCGCTGCCGTCGCCGTCGCTGCGAGGACCGTCGACGCCACCGCGAGCCCGTTCGCCGGAACGATCCATGAGACCGTGGAGCGGATCCGCGCGGCCGGCGGCACGGCCGTCGCGATCGCCGCGGACCTGTCGCGCCCCGAGGACCGTGAGCGGATCGCCGAGGAGGCGACGGCGCAGCTCGGTGACGTCGACGTGCTCGTCAACAACGCCGCGGTCACCTACTTCCTGCCGATCTCCGAGTTCACCGCGAAGCGCGTGCAGCTCATGCTCCGCGTGCAGGTCGAAGCGCCGCT
>DATBQT010000232.1:0-4019 GCA_036560685.1 Acidimicrobiales bacterium | reverse complement strand
GTCGGTGAAGTGCGCCCCATAGCTGCAGCACCCCTGGACGAGGTCCTCGGCCGGTCCCGTGAGGACCCCCTGGCAGCCCGCGCCGAAGATGCAGTGCCAGCCGCTCTCGAGGAAGGTCACGTCGAAGACCCAGGTGCGCTGCTCGTCGGGGTCCTCGAAGCTGACCCACTCGTGCGTGTCGCGAGGGACCTTCGCCATCGGCGGCAACCTACTCGTCGGCGCTGCGCGTTCCCAGCATGATGGAGCGAGCCGTTCGATGAGCGACTCTCGTGGACGCCCGACCGCAGCGGTCCCCGAGGGCCGCCGAGGGCAGCTGCTCGTCAGCACGCTGCAGGGGCATCGAATCCACGCGCGCTTGTGGCTCGTGAGGTCCCGCGGTCGCTGCAGGTGGGGGTCACAGTGACCCACCTCTCACCCGTACACTGGCGCAATGACGGAGACCTCTGTGGCAGTGCTGTCCCTGACCGACGAGGCGCGCGACGTAGTCGCGTCCGCGCTCGCCGCCGAGCCCGACGCCGAGGCGCTCGCGCTCGTCGTCGAGGTCCGCGGCGTGACCCCACGAGGGTACGACTACGACCTGTACTTCCAGCCACGTGGCGAGCTCGCCGACGACGCCCAGATCGACGACGTCGACGGCATCACCGTCGCGGTCCCGGCCGGCTCGGTCGATCGGCTCCGCGGCGCTCGCCTCGAGATCGAAGACGGCGGGCTCGTGCTCGTGAACCCGAACGCACCCACTCCCGAGGAGCGCACCCCCGGCGTCCCGCCAGAGGTCCTGGAGGCCGGCATCGACGGAGAGATCGCCAAGCGGGTGGTCGAGATCCTCGAGTCGTCGGTCAACCCCGCGATCGCGAGCCACGGTGGTCGCGCCGACCTCATCGCTTTGGACGACAAGACCATGATCGCCTACCTCGCCCTGTCGGGCGGGTGCCAGGGCTGCGCAATGAGCCGCGCGACGCTGGCGAACGGGATCGAGGTCTCGCTGCGAGAGGCGATCCCCGAGCTCACCGGTGTGGTCGACGTGACGGACCACGCGAGCGGCGCCACGCCGTACTACGCCCGATAAGGGCGCCCACCCGACCCGGAGGCTCCCCGCATGCTCAGGTTTCTGACGGCGGGTGAGAGCCATGGCAAGGGCCTCGTCGTCGTCATCGAGGGCCTGCCCGCTGGACTGCACGTCACGACGGACCGCGTCGCCGACGAGCTCGCCCGGCGCCGGCTTGGTTTTGGGCGCGGGCCGAGGATGCGCTTCGAGCGCGACGAGGTCACGCTGCTGGCAGGGGTGCGACACGGCCGGACGATCGGATCGCCGGTCGCCGTCGAGATCGCCAACACCGAGTGGGACAAGTGGAAAGAGGAGATGTCCCCCGACCCTGGGGTGACGAAACGTCCCCTGACCGCTCCCCGGCCAGGCCATGCCGACCTCGCGGGGATGCAGAAGTACGGGCTCGACGACGCACGAGACGTCCTCGAGCGCGCGAGCGCGCGCGAGACGGCCGCGAGGGTCGCGGCGGGCACGCTCGCGAGGGTGCTCCTTGAGGACCTGGGGGTGCAGGTCCTGAGCCACACCGTCGCGCTCGGCGGCGTCGAGGTCCCCGACGGCGTCCGTCCTGGCCCAGGGGAGCGCGATCGTGTCGACGACGACGAGGTCCGCTGCTGCGACCAGGCGACGTCAAAGGCCATGGTCGCGGCGATCAAGGCCGCCGCGGCCGACGGCGACTCGCTCGGCGGCGTGGCCGAGATCGTCGCCTACGACGTGCCCGTGGGGATCGGGAGCCACGTCCACTGGGACCGCAAGCTCGACGGCCTGCTGGCGCAGGCCCTGATGAGCATCCAGGCCGTCAAGGGCGTCGAGATCGGCTCGGCGTCGCGGCAGGCCGCGGGTCGGGGCAGCGCCGCGCACGACGCGATCGCACTCGACCCCGATGGCGGCGCCTCGGCGGGCGGCTTTCGCCGCCTCACGTCGATGGCGGGCGGGCTCGAGGGCGGCATCACGACCGGCTCGGTGCTGCTGGCGCGCGCCACGATGAAGCCACTCTCGACGCTCAACCGGCCGGTGCTCGGCACGGTGGACCTCGCAACCGGCGAGTCGACGGTCTCGTTCAAGGAGCGCACGGACGTGACGGCCGTGCCCGCCATGGGCGTCGTCGCCGAGTCGATGGTCGCGCTCGTCGTCGCGTCCGAGGCGCTGCGTAAGTTCGGTGGCGACTCGATCGCAGAGACGCATCGCAACATGGACGCCTTCCTCTTCGAGGCGAGGCAGGTGGCGGCCACGTCGACGACGGGTCCATGACCCGGCGCATCGTGCTCGTCGGGCTGCCTGGGGTCGGCAAGTCGACGGTTGGCGCGGCGCTCGCCGCCACGCTCGGCGTGCCGTTCTTCGACGTCGACGAGGTGGTCCGAGAGCAGACAGGGGAGACCCCCGCGGCGCTGCTCGCCACCGTGGGCGAAGGCGCATTCCGAGCAGCCGAGGCCGACGCGGTCGCGTCCGTGCTCGCCCGACCCGGCGCACTCGTGGTCGCCACCGGTGGTGGGGCCGTTGAGACCGCGACCACCCGCGAGCTGCTGGCGGCCGAACGTGGCGTCGTGCTCCTCTTTGCGCCAGCCTCCGTCCTCGTCGAGCGCATCGGCGATGGTGGCGACCGGCCGCTCGTCGCGGCGCCGACCGTCGAGCGACTCATTGCCCTCGGCGAGTGGCGGGCCCCGTGGTACGACGAGGTCGCCGACGTCGAGGTCGAGGCGACCGGCTCGATCGACGAGGTCGTTGCTCGCATCACGACGCTGGTCGGCGTGTCGTGAAGCACGTCTCGGTCGACGTCCCCTCTGGCCGCTACGAGGTCGTCGTGGGCGAGGGCGCTCGCCACGGGCTCGCCGCCCTGGTCGCCGGCCGGCTTCCTACGTGCCGCGCGGCGGCGATCATCACCCAGCAGCGCGTCGTCGACGAGGGGTGGCTCGAGGGGCTCGACCCGGGCGTGGACGCGTCACTGCACGTCATCGATGAGGGCGAGCCCGCCAAGTCCCTCGCCACCGTCGAGCAGCTCTGTCGCGAGCTCGTGTCCGAGGGCATCTCGAGGCGCGACGTCGTCGTCGGCTTCGGAGGCGGCGTCGTGACCGACGTCGCGGGGTTCGTCGCCGCGGTGCACCTCAGGGGCGTGGCGCTGATCCAGGTGCCCTCGACGCTGCTGGGCCAGGTCGACGCGGCGATCGGCGGCAAGAACGGCGTCAACCTCCCCGAGGGCAAGAATCTCGTCGGCACCTTCCACCAGCCGCTCGGCGTCCTGTGCGACACGTCCGTGCTCACGACGCTTCCGGAGCGCGAGTGGGCGAGTGGCCGCGGCGAGCTCGCCAAGTACGTGCTGCTCACGGGCGAGGACCCCGCGACCTTCGCAGGCGACGCGATCGCCGACCAGGTGGCGAGGTCCGTGGAGATCAAGGGGTCGTTCATCGAGGAGGACGAGCTCGAGTCGGGCGGGCGCCGCGCGCTGCTCAACTACGGCCACACTCTGGCGCACGCACTGGAGACGACGCAGGCGAGCCTGGGCGACGTCGCCCTGCGACACGGCGAGGCCGTGGCCGTCGGCCTCGCCTTCGCCGCGCGGCTCGCGGAGCGCCTGGGCAGGATCGACGAGTCACGGGTTGCAGAGCACGACGAGGTCCTCGCCGTGTTCGGCCTCGACCCGGACCTCCCGCCCGGCAGCTCGGCCGCAGCCCTCGTGGAGGTCATGCAGCGTGACAAGAAGGCCCACCACGGGCTCACCTTCGTCCTCGACGGCCCGTCGGGGATCGAGGTGGTGGATCACCTCGACGACCGCGACGTCCTCGCTACGCTCCGCGCCATGGGTGCCACTGCGTGACGGGGTACCTGCTCGTCCTGTCGGGGCCGAACCTCTCTTCGCTCGGTGCGCGCGACCCGGCTGTCTACGGGACCGCCACGCTCGATGAGGTCCTTGCGATGACGGCCGCGGCCGCGGCTGCCCACGGGCTCGGGGTGCGCCACGTCCAGTCCAACCACGAAGGCG
>DATBQT010000231.1:0-8945 GCA_036560685.1 Acidimicrobiales bacterium | reverse complement strand
GTGAATGGGTTCTGTCCCTGCTTGGGCCAGTAGTCCGCGAACCGCTCGTAGGTCGTCCGACCGACGAGGAGTGACCACGAACTCGACATGTGCGTGCCCATCACCGCCTGCATCTGCGGATCCTGCCTGGGACTCGCCCAGCCGCCATGCTCGAAGCCGCCACGAGGATCCTCCTCAGGATGCCCGGGCGCCTGCATCACGCCGTCGAGGGTGAGGTGCTCGATCACAATGACCTTGCCCATCGTGATCGCACGCTACGTCGCCCGGCCGCGACTCGCAGACGTCGCGAGTCGCTCGTCGGTGCCGTTGGGCGAATCGAGGTGCGCGAACGCACCGACGAGTCAGCGTGCGTGCAGGTCGTAGGCAGCGCCTTCGACGGCACCCACGACGGGCACTTCGGCCCCGCCGTACGACGCCACGATCGCGTCCAGCTCGTCGTCGGTGCGCCAGGGGTCGTGATGGAAGAGCACAACCCGCTGCGCACCGGCTTCGACGCCGAGACCGACCGCGTAGCCGGCGGCGGAGTGCCCGAACGGTGCGCGCTCGACGGCCTCGACGTCGGTGTACTGCGCGTCGTGGATCAGCACGTCGCAGTCGGCCGCGAGCGCCAACGCCGCCTCGTGGTACTCCCCCAGGCCCTCGGGTCCCGCGCCGAGCGCCAGCGGCACGTGGTCCGACAGGTACGCGACGGTGCCGTGGTCGTCGGACACCCGGTAGCCGAACGCCCGTCCGCCCTTGTGCGGGATCTCGCGGGCGAGAACCTCGAACCCCGCGACGTCGTGCACGCCCTCGTCGAGCGCGCGGAAGGACCAGGTCCCGCGCAATTCGGAGGGGCTGATCGGGAAGAACGGCGGCGACATCATGCGTGCGAGCGTCGCCTCGGCGTCCCCCTGGGCGGGCATCGCGACCTCAGCGACCGCGTCGGGCCGGTCGGCACCGCCGAAGAAGGGCAACCCCTGGGTGTGATCCCAGTGCAGGTGCCCCAGGAGGATCGACCCCTTGAATGGCGCGCCATCCAGCAGCGCCGTGACGCGACGAATACCCGTACCCGCGTCGAGCAGCAACGTTGGGTCCTCGCCGTCGTGGGCGATCGCCACGCACGAGGTGTGCCCGCCGTAGCGGACGAACTCGCGTCCCGGCGCGGGCGTCGAGCCGCGGACCCCGCAAAGCGTCACACGCACGGCATCGCCTTGAGCCCGCTTCTACGACGCATCGGACGAGTCTCGCACCGCGGACGCGGCTGCAAGTGCGTCCGACGCCTCGCGTGCGCGGCACGGCGACATCGCCGTGCCGCGCAGCGGCTTAGGGCGTCCCGGTGAGCGTCGTGACCGGGTGCACCGGCAGGACGACCACGGGATGCGGCGTGCGCGAGAAGTTGAAGTCGCTGATCAGGTTGCCGAGGACGGCCTGGTCCTCTCGGACGTCGGGCCGCGGGTCCGGACGGCCATCGGTTGCCGGATCGATGCGCTGGCCGTTCAAGAAGTCATCCTCGATGAACTTGTCGTAGGCGTCGAAACTCAGGACCTGGTGGTCGATGTAGCCGGTCCTCGCGTACGGGCTGATCACGATGCCCGGCACGCGCAGGCCGTAGCCGTTCTGGTCGACCGACGGCGGCACGACGTGGTCGTAGAACCCGCCCCAGTCGTCCCACGACAAGAAGATCGCCGAGGAGCTCCAGTCGGGGCTGTGCATCACCGCGTTGATGAGGCTCGTCACGTAGGACTGGCCGAAGCTGACCGGTGACGGCGGGTGCTCGCTCACCTCGCCGGACGGGACGACCCACGTGACCGCGGGCAGCGTGCCGGCCTTTGCGGCGGCGTAGAAGCTGGTGACCGACTGGATGTTGCCCAGCTGGTGGTCGGAGCGCACCGTGTCGAACCACGGGAGCGGGTTCCAGATGCCCGGCGTGTTCGAGCTCTGCTTGACGGGCGCGCAGGACTCCGCCGCGGGATTCTCGCAGTCGGGCTCGGAGCCCGAGACCACGTAGTAGCGCCAGCTCACGTGCGCCTTGAAGAGCAGGTAGGTGAGGTCGGTCCACGCGAAGATCGGCTGGCCGAGCCGGTTCGAGGTCGTGCCGCCGTAGTAGGTGGGCGAACCCGGCGGGTGCTCGACCGCCTTGGTGTCGAGCGAGTTCACGCAGCTCGACGGGACGAAGTGCTTGGTGCAGTACGCGGACCACTCCGACACCAAGAACAGGTGGTCGGGAAGGCTCCACGAGGCGTTGGGCTCGAACATGTGGTCCTGGAGCACGAAGTTCTTCGCGTAGGCCCAGTAGTTGGGGATGTCGCTCTTCACGTGGTAGCCCATGACGTCGGGGTGCAGCGAGTTCGTGCACGCCGGGTTGTTCGGGTCGATGCAGTTCTGCTTGCCGGCCTCTGCCTGGGCGATGAATCCGTCCATCTTGCCGCCGTTGACGTCGGCGGCCGCGCTCGCCGCGGCGTGCGGACCACCGCCGTTGACGTCGGCGTGGTCGACGAACGGCACGTTGCACTTGCCGGTCGCGGGGTTCGGGACGCACACCGTCGGCTTGCCGTTCTTCATCGGGATGCCGTCCGCCCCTGGGTACGTCCCGAAGTAGGTGTCGAACGTCCGGTTCTCCTGTTGGATCACGATCACGTGCTTGATCTTGTGGATGCCCGGCGGGACGAGGTAGGTCCCGTTCGGGCCCCCCGACACCCTTTCCACGCGAGACGACGACGCGAGCAGCGCGAGCGCGGATGACGGGCGGTGCGCCGAGCTCGCCGACAGCGCGCCGCACGCGCTCAGCACAACCAGCGACACCGCCGCGGCGGTGATCGCCACCGCTCTCGCGGACGTGCGCCTCGAGCGGTCCTTCTTCGACAGGTCCTTCATCGTCCACCCCCCGGTCGATGCCCCTTGGCTACCGCACATTCTCTACCGCCGAAGTAGGAAATGCAACGGCACCCCTGCGAGGCGGCCAGCCGTGGGCTGGCGGCGTCGGTCCGCCCGATCCGGGTGCTTCGATGCCCGGGAGCGGGCCAGGTGCGGGGGGCAGATCGTCGGTGGCCCCCGCGTCGGAACCTCCTAGAAGGCCCCCGTGCTGCTGGGCGTGCCGAGTCCCGTCGGGCCGTCCCACCCGGCGGTGGCGTTGCACAGGTCGGTGCCACAGCCCCCGTTGCTGCCCGACGTCACGTCGTTAAGCGATGAGGTGTGGGCGTAGGGGAACGACCCGTAGGCGACGCTGCTGGCGTTGCCCGCGAGCGCGTAGGTGCTCGCGATGATCGGCGACGACACGCTTGTCCCACCGAAGACCAGCCAGCCGCTGTAGCCCTGGAAGCTGTAGGAGTCATAGACGGCCACGCCGGTGCTCGGGTCCGCGACGGCACTCACGTCCGCGATCGCGCGATGCGCGCACGAACCCGTGACGTTGGGGAGCGCTGCCTGCCAGCTGGGCTGGGCGTCGTAGCTCGAGCATCCCGATCCCGTGCCTGACCAGACCGTCTCGCCCCACCCCCGGGTGCTCGAGTTGCGCACGAGTGACGTGCCCCCGACCGAGGTCACGTAGCGGGACGCGGCTGGGTACTGCGCGCCGAATCCCGAGTCGCCCGCGCTCGCGGTGATCACGATGCCGGGATGGTTGAAGTAGCTCGCGTCGTAGCTGGGATCGGCGCTCGACTCACCGCCGCCGTAGCTGTTGGAGATCTCGGTCGCCCCGAGCTTGGCGGCCTCGTTCACGGCTGCGCCGAGGTTCGTCAGGCTCGCGGTCGACGCTTCGACGAGGAGGATGTGGCACTTGGGGCAGATCGCCGAGACCATGTCCACGTCGAGTGAGATCTCCTGCGCCCAGCCGCCGTTGCTTCGAGGCAGCCTCGTGCCCCCGGACTGATTGACGACCCGGAAGCAGCCGACGCCACAGGCCGGCAGGCCGAACTGGCTGCGGTACGTGTTGAGATCTGAGGTGACGTTGGGGTCGTTGTACGCGTCCACGATCGCCACGGTCTGGCCGACACCTGCGGTGGACGACGGCAGGCCATACGCAGCCTGGAGATCCGCGGGTCCGTACCCGGACGGCGTCGCCGCCGGCGCCCCCTTGCCGCTGGCCGTGATGGTCTCGTGCAAGATCGCGCTGCAGGAGGCGAATCCCGCGCTCGATGCGCTGCAGACGCGGACGTTGCGATGGCCCTGTCCGTTCGCGGTGGCACCGGCGCTGCCGGCAACGCCAGCGAGGGGCAGGACCAACGCCGTTGCGAAGAGTGCCGCCAGGGATGTGCGTCGGATCATTCGAGCCTCCAGTTTCCCCCGTTGCCGAGGTCGCGGGGATTCTTGCGCACTCCGGCCGCGCTCGCAACGATCCGGCGGTGCGTCAAGTTCGCGGCTCAAGGACGACGGCGGCGGCGCGTGCCTTACAGCTCACGCCGATCCAGAGGATCGACGTGTCGCAACTCGCGAAGACGTCCGAGTCAGTAGCGACGGCGACGGCGCTGCAGGAACGTCATCACGAAGATGACGACGACGCCCACGGAGATTGCCAGCCAGATGATCGCACCGGAGCCCATGGTCGTCAGTCTGTCGCACAATCGTCGGTGACGAGTCGCGAGGGCCGGCGAGGCCGCCACCCCTCGGATTTGTAGGGTGAACGAATGGAGGGCACGGCTCGCCGCCCGTGGCACCGATGGGCGCCGCTTGTCGGACTCGCGGCGGTCGTGTGCTTCGGCGCATGGACGCGGGCCCCTGGGTTCACGCGCAAGGACCTCTGGTTCGATGACGCCTGGGAGGTGCTGCCCTCCAAGGTCGGGATCGGCACCGCGATCCACATGGTGAACACGACGCCGGGCTACACGCTGGCGCTGCGCAGCTGGGCGGCGCTCCACCCGGGCTACGCGTGGTGGGACCAGGTGCCCGCCTTCGCCCTCGGGGTCGCCTCGATCGTGGCGGTGTACCTGCTGCTTCGCTACTACAGGGCCTCGTGGCCGATCGCGCTCCTGGGGGCGCTCGTCGTCGCGGCAAGCCCGGTCGCCGCGACCTACTCCACGCGCGTGAAGCAGTTCAACGGCGACATCGTGCTCGCCTGCGTGCTGCTCTGGCTCTTCGAGCGCTGGCGGCGCGAGCCCTCGAGGCGTGCGGCGGTCATGCTCGCCGTCGGCGGGGCCGTCGCGATGCTCTTCTCTGCGACGACCGCCATCGTCGTCATCCCGATCGCGGTCGCAGCAACGCTGGCAGCGCTCGCCGATCGAACGCGGCGTCGCGACGCGGCGATCCTCCTCTGCGTCGTCGGGGTCGTCGGCGTCGTCGAGTACGTGGTGTGGCTGCGCCACCTCTCGCACAGCCTCTACGCGGGGTGGTCGTCGCGCGGCTACATCCTGTCGGCGCGGTCGCTGCATCGCGTCGAGTACTCGCTCCAGGCGATGGGGACCGGCATCTTCCACTGGATGCTTGGCGCCCCGACGGGCCACCCCGGTTACCCGAGCGGCGCGGTCACCGCGTCAGGACTCGCGATCGCGGCAGTCGCCGCGATCGTGCTCGCGGTGCTCGTAGTCCCGCCGCTCGTGGCGGCGGCCCGAGGGATCCGATCGGTGCCGGGCCCCCTCTGCGTGCCCGCGCTCTGCGTCGCGCTCGCGGTGCTCCTGGCGCTCGTCGGCGTGAGCCCCTTCGGCGGCGGTCGGACCGACGAGGTCCTCTACCCCGCGATCCTGCTGCTCGCCGCCGGTGCGCTCCCGGTGCGCTCGCACGAACCCTCGAGGGCCGATCGACAGCGGCGAGTCGCCATGGCAGGCGTGGTCGTCGCGTCGCTCCTGTTGGTCGCGCTCGGCGCCACGCATCGCGCCACCTACCCGTCGACCTCGGTCCGCGACGCCGTCGCGGACCTCGACGCGCAACGCCAGCCCGGCGACGTCGACGTCGTGGACCCGTGGCTGACCTTCACCTGGGCGGACGACGACCTCTCCAAGACCGACGTGTCGCTGACGAACGGCTACTTCCCGTGGTCGCAGGGGTTCCACGTCGTGAGCCGCGACAAAGACGTCGTGATCTCGTCCAACTACTTCTTCCCCGACGACCAGTACGCCGACCTGGCGCACCGCACGTCGCGGGTCTGGTACGTCGGTGTCGGCAGGAAGGCGTCACCGTCGCACCCGACACCGGAGAGCAGGGTGCTTCGCACGCGCAACTTCCGCGCGCTCGAGCGCTTGGGCTGGACGCCGACCTCCACCGCCGTCTACGAGACCCACGTCATCGCGATCCTGATGGTCCACCGGCACTGACCCGCGAGCGGGCACCGCCCGTGCCGTACGCTCCGCAGCGGCGGCGAACGGGGGATGCATGCGCGACGCGACTCGGGCCAAGTACCTGGAGCGGGCGAGGCCGCTGGTCGAACCCCGAACGGCGGTCGCCTACGCGATCGGTGTCCAGGGGCCGGACCCGAGGCTGGCGCTGCTCGCGATCCTCGCTGGCGCGATCGCGGTGTCCGCGATCCTGGCCGCGACGACCGGCGCCTTTCTCTTCCCGGGGATCGTCCTGATCGTCATCATCTACTCCTCCATCGACCGGCCCGTCTCGGTCGTCACGACCGATGACGGGGTGGCCGTGCTCCGTCGGAGCATGTGGAACGGGCGACCCCAGAGGATCATCGCGACGCTCCCGAACGAGGCGTGCTCGGGGAAGGCCGCCGTCCCGTCCCGCTCCTACGTCAGCATCCCGGGCCAGCGCCTGTGGCTCCGGCGCGGCGAGTTCGACGTCGTCCTCGGCAACCTGCGCGCGACGCCCGCCGCGGTCCCCGCAGCGGCACCGGTCGTCACGGCGTCGCCGGCCGCCCCGGCGGCGCCCGCCCAACCCGTCAGGCCCCCTTCGCTCACGCCGACGATGGCGGGGTGGTACCCCACGGACGACGGGTCCTACGACCAGGCCTACTGGGACGGGACCAGGTGGTCAGAGGCCAAGCGACTGATCGGCGGCGGATTCGTCAGCGTGCCCGTCGAGCCGCAGCCAGGTTGATCCCGCAGCACGTCAGTGGATCTGGTCGACCCTGTCAGCTCGCCGCGTCGCTGACGTCGCCCGCCTCGACGGTCACGCGGCGGTGGCGCACCGCCGGGACGCGAGGTCCGGGGAGCACGGTGCCGGTCAGGTTGATCGGGTCGGAGCCCGACAGCGTCACCGACCGCCCGCGGCGCCCCTCGCGTCGCTCGACCAGCATCGACGCCGCGTCGGGCGTCGCGTACTGCTCACCGGAGAGCCCCAGCACGAATCTGCCGCCGACGACCTCGCCGCGCGCCTCCAGGCGGCGCAGCGCCCACACCACATGGCGCCACGGGACGCGCACGCTCTCTCGGCTCGTCAGCTCGTAGGCGATCACGCCCCACCGCATCAGCAGCTGGATCGCGACGCGCTCTGCGAGCTCTTCGAGCTCGACGCCCTCGGGTGCGCCCTCGGGTGAGGTGACCACGCTCCAGCGCCCCTCACCGACGCCGCTGCCGGCCATCGCACGGCGCGGCGCGCGCGCGAGCCGGGCCGTCGGCAGCCGGCGCTGACGTGCGCGGAACCGCGCGCGCACGTCGAGCAGCGAGCGCACCGCGGAGAACGCGTCGGCGGTCGCGATCCCGCGGGCGACCAGGTCCCACAGCCCCTCGTCGACCTCGACGGGCAGCCGTCCTGACGACGACGCGAGCTCGGAGCGGAACTGCGCCCCGCGCTGCTCGAGCGTCTCCAAGAGGTCGCTCGACGCGCCGTGCGAGGGGCGCGGCGGGGCATCGCCCAGCCGCACCGCGCGAAGCAGCCACTCGAGGTCGCCACGGCGCACCAAGGAGAGCGGGGTGGCCGCCGACGGCGTGGTCGAGCCACGGCGCTCGGGGTCGTCGGACAGGCGCGGCGTCAGCCTCGCCCAGGCGACCTCGCCCGCGAGGCACAGCTCGTCGAGCCACGCCGGGTCGTAGCTCGAGACCCGCGCGGGCAGCACGTGTGCCTCCCAGTCGCCCGCGGCGAGCTCGATCCCCTGGAGCTGGTCGATCGCCGAGAGCACGCCGGCTCGCCCCTCGAACCGCGACGAGGGCTCGACGCGCTGCCACTCGCACAGGAAGTCGACGTAGTCCGAGAGGCCGACGGGCTCGACGTGGTGGCGGCGGCGCTGGCGGGCGAGGCCGTGGCAGCGCACCAAGAGGTGCCGGGCGCACCACCGCCCGTCGGGCAGCGCGATCGCGTAGCCCTGCGCCTCGAGCGCCGCGACCGCGGTTCGCGCGCGCAGCACCGAGAGCGGCGCGCCGCGAAGGGGCCCCGCACCCAGCACACGGTCGGCCACGAGGTCCTCGACGGTGATCGGACCGGCGTGCTGGAGGTGCCCACGCAGGCAGTCGGCCGCAGCGCTGTCGTCGAGGGAGATCGACTCGGCGGCGTCGCGCCGCTCGGTCGCCACCCACGCGCCGTCGACTACGACGAGGCGGCCCGCCAGCGCGAGCTCGTTGGCGAGGCGCTGCCACGGCTCGACCGGTCGCACGAGCACGAGCTCGTCGAGCAGCTCGTGGAGCTCGTCGGCCGAGCGGACCCGGGGCGCGGCGGTCGCCACGACGTCGGCGACGACCGCCTCGTCGAGGGGGTCGGACGCCGACGTGCCTGCGGGAAGCCCGTCGGGTCCGATCGGCCCGAGGCCGCGGCGCACCTCGACCGCCCGGCTTCGCCGCTCCTCGAGGGGTGCGTCGTCGAGGAACGTCCACGGCGCGCCGTTCAGGATCCCGTGCGCGAGCACCGACGGCTCGGGCGAGTCCACGGTGACGACCTCGACCTCGCCGGATGCGACACGCGCGAGGAGCACCTCGAGGCCGTCCGCGTCGAGCGGCTCGAAGAGCACGTCGTCGACGGTCTGGCGCACGAGCGGGTGGTCGGGGACCGGGATCGGCCCGGCCGGCGCGTTCTCCTGGCACGCCGCGAGGGAGGGCCACGTCGCAGCCATGAGGTCGTCGGCCTCCATGCGCTGGAGGTGAATGGGGCGTCGACCCCTC
>DATBQT010000230.1:0-6707 GCA_036560685.1 Acidimicrobiales bacterium | reverse complement strand
CGTCGCCGGGGCGGTGCGGGGGTTCGCCGCGGAGCTCGGCGCGGCGCCTGTCGTCAAGGCCGCCCGCGGCGGCTACGACGGGCGCGGCGTGGTGGTGGCGACCACCGTGGACGAGGCGGTTGCAGCGGCCACGAGGTGGCGAGCTGACGGCGTCGCGGTCGTCCTCGAAGCGCCCGTGCGCTTCAGCGCCGAGCTCGCCGCGCTCCTCGTCCGGCGCGCGTCCGGCGACGTGGTCTCGTGGCCCGCGGTCGAGACCGCTCAGCTCGATGGGGTCTGCCGCGAGGTTCGCGTGCCCGGCGGGGTCTCAGCCGCCACGGCGCGTGCCGCCGCGGCGCTGGCGACGCAGGTCGCCCAGCAGATCGACGCCGTCGGGGTCCTCGCGGTCGAGCTGTTCGAGACCGACGAGGGCCTCCTCGTCAATGAGGTCGCGCTTCGTCCCCACAACTCGGGGCACTGGACGATCGAGGGTGCGACCACCTCGCAGTTCGAGAACCACCTTCGCGCGGTCCTGGACCTGCCGCTCGGCGCGACCGACCTCGCAGCCCCGGCGATCTGCACCGTCAACGTCTTCGGCGGCACGGGTCACGGGTCGTTTGACCTGGACGCCGCCCTCTCGGACCCAGGTGCCAAGGTGCACCTGTACGGCAAGGCGCCTCGTCCAGGACGCAAACTTGGCCACGTGACCGTCCTCGGCACCGACGCGACCGAGACCGCCGAGCGCGCGTGGCGTGCCGCGGCTGCGCTCGGCACGCCGCGTCCGGTCGACATCGGGGCATCCCGGTGAGCGACCCGATCGTCGGCATCGTGATGGGCTCGGCCTCGGACCAACCGGTGCTCCAGGCCGCCGCGGACGTGCTCGCGGGGTTCTCGATCCCCTTCGAGCAGCGAGTCGTCTCCGCGCATCGGACACCCGACGACATGCTCGCGTACGGGCACGACGCACAGGGACGGGGGCTGCGCGTCCTCATCGCCGGCGCCGGCGGCGCGGCGCACCTGCCCGGCATGCTCGCGTCGGTGACGTCGCTCCCCGTCATCGGCGTGCCGGTCGCCCTCGACCGGCTCGACGGGCTCGACTCGCTGCTGTCGATCGTCCAGATGCCGCGCGGCGTGCCGGTCGCCACGATGGCGGTGAACGGAGCTGCGAACGCCGCGCTGCTCGCCGTCCGCATCCTCGCCGTCGGCGACCCCGCGCTTCGCGCACGCCTCGACGAGCACCGCGCCGGCCTCGCCGAGGAGGCCCACGAGCAGGACAAGCGACTCGGCGACGTGACGTGACGCGGCTCGCGGAGCGCCTCGGGCTCCCGCGCGGCGCGCGGGCGCTGATCGTGACCGCGGACGACTTCGGGCTGTGCCATGCGGCGACCGAGGGTGTCCTCGACGCGCTCGCAGCGAACGCCGCGACCTCTGCAGGACTGCTCGTGCCGGCCCCGTGGGCACGGGAGGCTGCGGCTCGCGCCGCGGGCCGCGACGTCGGCGTGCACCTCGCGCTCACCGCCGAGCTCCCGCGCTACCGCTGGGGGCCCGTGACGTTCGCGCCCTCGCTCCTCGGCGGTGACGGCGGGTTCGCGTCGACCGTGGAGGACCTCCACGACCACGCCGACCCCGACGAGGTCCGCCGCGAGTGCCGCAGCCAGCTCGAGCGCGCCGTCCAGCTCGGCGTCGATCCCACCCACCTCTCGGTGCACGGCGGCGCGGTGTTCACCGCCCCCGCACTCTTCGACGTCGTCGCGGAGCTCGCCTGCGAGACGCAGCTCCCGCTTCGGCTCCCCGACCCGCTCGACGCGGTCGGGTACGGATTCCCGCTGCACGACCTGGCTGACGAGCGCGGGATCGTGCGACCCGACTTCGTGCGATGGTCGGCAAAGGGCGCGCTGCTCAGCCCCGAGACGTTCGTCGCCGCGCTGCAAGAGGGCGTCACCGAGCTCGTGGCCAGGCCCGCCTTGGACACCGCCGAGCTCCGCGCGCTCGCACCCGACGCTGAGGCGCGCGTGGCGGACCTCGACGCGCTCACCGGCTACGACCGGCTCGCAGCGGCCCTGCGTGAGGCGGACGTGACCGTCCTCGGCTGGTCCGCGCTCCGAGCCGTCGCTCAAGGGCGATGACGACGTCCCAGCGCGTCGGCGCGGCGGCGCTCGTCGCGCTCCTCGCCGCCGCGGTCGCACTCGTCCTGGCGCAGAGCGCCGGCGTGGTCCACCTCTCGATCCTGGGCAACTAGTCGAATCAGCGGCGTAGACAGCCAGGTCGGCGACCTCATCGTGTGGTGAGGGAGACCGCCCTCCGAGCGGAGGGGGCCTAGGCTTTCGCCCGAAGGGAGGCCCCGTGGGTGCGTGGCAGCGATTTATAGCGATCTTCCAGGCGAAGACCAACAAGGCCCTCGACCGGATGGAGGATCCCAGGGAGTCCCTCGACCTCTCCTACGAGAAGCAGCTCGAGAACCTCACCAAGGTCCGCCGCGCCGTCGCCGACGTCGCCACCGCGCGCAAGCGGATCGAGCTGCAGGCCAACGAGATCAAGAAGCAGGGCGACAAGCTCCAGAGCCAGGCCAAAGCCGCCCTCGAGCAGGGCAACGAGGACCTCGCCCGCATCGCCCTCGAGCGTCGCTCGGTCATCGCGAGCCAGCTGACCGACCTGCAGGCCCAGCACGACCAGGTCGCCGAGCAAGAGCAGCGGCTGATCGAGACGTCGCACCGCCTCCAGTCCGAGGTCGAGGCGTTCCGGACGCGCAAGGAGACGATCAAGGCGACCTACACCGCCGCGGAGGCCCAGGCGCACATCGGCGAGGCCGTGGCAGGGATCTCGTCGTCGATGAACGACGCGGGCGCGGCCATGACGCGCGCCCAGGACAAGATCGCACAGATGCAGGCGCGGTCCGGCGCGATCGACGAGCTGCTCGCGAGTGGCGCGCTCACGGACCTGTCGCACCCCGTCGACGACATCCAGGCCCAGCTGGACCAGGTGTCGACCACGTCCGAGGTGAACCACGAGCTCGCTCGCCTGAAGGCCGAGATCGGGGCGTCGAGCGCGCCGGCGCCAGAGCTCGAAGGCGGCGACGCGGCGCACTGAGCACGCGCACTTGCCCGGGTGACGCGGCGACGCACCGCTGGCGAGTCACCGCAAACGACGAGATGGCGCGCTGACCGGGTGCCGTAGGCTCGCGCCATGTATCAGGAGATCGCGAGCAACAAGCGCCGCAGCGTGCTCTTCGTCGGCGTGTTCTTCGTGATGTGGCTCGCGATCGGCGCGTTCGTCGGCTGGCTCTTCACGGTCATCTTCTCGCACCGCACGAACTCGTACGGCGGCACGGCGATGCCCGTGCACTACGGGATCGGCCCGGTGGTCGCCGGCATGGCGATCGCGGGCCTGCTCGCGATCGGGGGGATCTGGTACTCGCTCACGTCGGGCGCCTCACTCGTGCTCCGCGTGTCCGGCGCGGTCCCAGCCGATCCGCGGCAGTACCAGCAGCTCCACGACCTCGTGGAGTCCCTGGCGATCGGCGACGGGCTGCCCAAGCCTGAGGTCTACGTCATCGACGACCCCTCCCCCAACGCCTTCGCCACGGGCATCAGCCCCGACAAGGCGGCGATCACCTTCACGACCGGGCTCTTGAGCACCATGAACCGCGAGGAGCTCGAGGGGGTCGCGAGCCACGAGATGAGCCACATCAAGAACCACGACATCCGGCTCTTGCTGGTCGTGAGCACGATGATCGGCATGGCCGCGCTGCTCGCCAGCATCTTCTGGCGCGTCGCCTTCTTCTCGCGCGGGGACCGCAACGGCCAGGCGATCGTCCTCGTCATGGCCGCGGGCCTGCTGCTCTCGATCATCGGGTTCATCTTCGGACCGCTCATCCGTCTCGCGCTGTCGCGGCGCCGCGAGTCGCTGGCCGACGTGAGCGGGGTGGAGCTGAGCCGCAACCCCGCGGGGCTCCTCAGCGCGCTCAAGAAGCTCGAGCAGAACGACGTGCCCTTCAAGAAGATGAACCACGCGACGTCGGCTATGTGCATCGACGACCCGCTGCAGCACCATGAGACCTGGTACCACCGCCTCTACGACACGCACCCCCCGATCGCCGAGCGCATCGCGGCCCTCGAGAAGATGGTCTCGGGCCAGACCGTCTGAGGCAGTTCGGCTGGGTCAGGTCGCCGGGGGCGGACCGCCCACGCCGGTCGCCGGCGGCGGGCCGTCAGCGCTGGTCGCAGCCGGCGGCCCCGAGGGTGTGCCGGTCGCGGAGGGCGCGCCAGACGCGGAGGCCGCGTCGGATCCCGGGAACGACACCTGCGGGACTGAGCGGTCCTCTTCGTCCGCCGCGTAGAACGCGAACGCCGTGAAGTGGAACATCCCGGCGATGAGGTTGCGCGGGAAGGTCTGCAGCGCGATGTTGTAGTCGCGCGCGCTCGTGTTGTAGTACCGACGGGCGTACTCGATCTTGTCCTCGGTCGCGGTCAGCGACTCTTGGAGCTGCAAGAAGCTCTCCACGGCGCGAAGCTGCGGATAGTTCTCCGCCACTGCGAACAGCGAGCGCAGCGTGCCCGACAGGGCGTTCTCCGCCGGGCCGATCTTGGCGGGGTCGCCGGTCGCGCCCGCCGCCACGGCGTTGGCGCGGGCCTGCGTCACGGCCTCGAACGTCCCCTTCTCGTGGGCGGCGTAGCCCTCGACGGTGGACACGAGGTTCGGGATCAGGTCATGGCGCCGCTTCAGCTCGACGTCGATCTCTGACCAGGCCTCCTGCGTGCGGTTCCGACGCCTGACGAGGCCGTTGAATGCCGCCCACAGCCCGAAGCCGAGCAGGACAACCACCACGATCACGATGATCAGTACGGCCATGTCAACGTCCCTTCAGTGACCCGATTTGCACGGTATCAGTTGTTCGTTCGCCGAAGACCGGCCGTCAGCGCTCCGCGATCGCTGCGGCGAGGTCCACGTCGAGCTGGGTGAGCCCGCCCGCGTCGTGGGTCGAGAGCGAGAGCCGGACGAGCGTGTAGCGGATCTCGATGTCGGGGTGGTGGTCCGCCTCCTCTGCGAGCGCGGCCACGTCGTTCACGAACGCGATCGCGTCGCCGAACGTCTCGAAGCGGCGCTCGAGCTCGAGGTGGTCACCGCTGCGCTCCCATGGCGAGCTCGCCGCGGCGAGTGCCTGGTCGACCGTGCCCGGGTCGAGTCGAGGTGGCCGTGTCATGCGCCCGTCATCCTGACAGGGTCGACGGCGTCGTCGAACTGCGACGCCGTGAGGAAGCCGAGCGACACGGCCGCCTCGCGAAGCGTCGAGCGGTCTGCGTGGGCCTGCTTGGCGACGAGCGCCGCCTTGTCGTACCCGATGATCGGGGTCAGGGCGGTCACGAGCATCAGCGAACGGTCGACGTGCTCACGGATCCGCTCTGCGTCGGCGGACAACCCGTCGACGCAGAACTCCCTGAACCGGTCGCACGCGTCGGTGAGCAGGTCGATCGAGTGGCAGAAGTTGTGGATCATGACGGGCTTGCAGACGTTGAGCTCGAGGTTGCCGCGCGACCCGGCGATCACGATCGCGGTGTCGTTGCCGAAGACCTGGATGCACACCATGATCATCGCCTCGCACTGGGTCGGGTTGACCTTCCCGGGCATGATCGAGCTGCCCGGCTCGTTGGCCGGCAGCACGAGCTCGCCGAGGCCGCTGCGCGGCCCCGAGCCGAGCCACCTGATGTCGTCGGCGATCTTCGTGAGGCTCGCCGCCAGCGTGCGGATCGCGCCGTGCGAGAAGACAAGCGCGTCGTGCGCGGCGAGCGCCGCGAAGAAGTTCGGTGCCGCGACGAACGGCTCGCCGGTGAGCGCGGCGATCGCCGCGGCGACCTGGTCGCCGAATCCGGACGGCGCGTTGAGGCCGGTGCCCACCGCCGTGCCGCCCGCGGCGAGCTCGAGCAGCGCCGGGACGGTGGACTCGAGGCGCGCGAGGTCCGCGTCGAGCTGGGCGACGTAGCCGGAGAACTCCTGGCCCAAGGTGAGCGGCACGGCGTCCATGAGGTGCGTCCGGCCGATCTTGATGACGTGCGCAAACTGCGTGGCTCGCTCGTCGAGCGCATCGCGAAGCGCGCGAACCGCCGGCACGAGGCGGCGACGCAGCTCGAGGACCGCAGCGATGTGCATCGCCGTGGGGAACGTGTCGTTCGACGACTGCGAGCAGTTGACGTGGTCGTTCGGGTGGATCGGGTCCTTGGAGCCGATCACCCCACCGGACAGCTCGATCGCGCGGTTGGCGATCACCTCGTTCACGTTCATGTTCGTCTGCGTGCCACTGCCGGTCTGCCACACCCGCAGCGGGAACTCGCCATCGAGCCGGCCGTCGGCGACCTCGCGGGCGGCGAGCTGGATGACACGGGACCGCTCCGCGTCGAGGACGCCGAGGCTCGCGTTGACGGCCGCTGCGGCCTCCTTCAGGATGCCGAACGCGTGGATGACCGACAGCGGGATCGTGTCGTGGCCGATCTTGAAGTGATGGAGGCTTCGCTCGGTCTGCGCCCCCCAGTAGTGCTCGGATGGGACCTCGATCTCGCCCATCGTGTCGGACTCGACGCGCGTCACGCGCCGTCCTTGGGCTTTGCCTTCTTGCGCGGCGCCTCTCGACGCTCGCGGGGCGCGGGCTTGATCTTGACCGAGGGTCGCATCGTGAGGCCCGCGGCCAGGATCGAACGCGCCGCGTCCACGTCCGACGCCCTCGGGCCGTCGCCCTCGCC
>DATBQT010000229.1:0-8659 GCA_036560685.1 Acidimicrobiales bacterium | reverse complement strand
GGCCCAGGGCGGTGTCGGCGTGATGTTCTGCCAATGGTGCGGCAAGGAGCGCCCGGTTGACGCGCTCGCGGTCCACCACTGCGGCGCCAAGGAGCGCCCGCCCGCCTACTGCATCGGCTGTGGCCACACCTTCGAGGCGGGCGCGACGGAGTGCACCGCGTGCGGAACCCCGGTTGGCCAGATGCCCAAGGCACCGGTCGTGGTGCAGGCGCCGGAGACCGCGGACGCCACGACGACCGCCGTCCCCGCCGCGGCTGGTTCGCCAGTCGCCGCCGCAGCGCCAACCCCAGCCTCGCCCGCTGCCGTCGCCGCCACCTCGGCGAGCACTACGGGCATGGCGAAGTCGCAGCGACGCGCACCTGACGACGTCGACGCCTATGCCAATGGCCTCGCCAAGGTGGGGCTGTGGGCGGCGGTGATCGGCACCGCCGCCTTCTTCATCGACTGGGGGTTCGGCACAGGGATCCAGCTCGTCGAGCTCGTCCCCACGCACTGGTGGAACCTGACGTCGCCGAACTTCTGGTTCGCCCTCATGCTCGTCGCGCTGCTGCTCACCATTGCCACGATCCTCGGCGCCGACGGCGTCGGGGTGAACGCCGCGATCGCCGTCCTCGGCCTGCTGATGACCGTGATCGCCGCCGAGTACCTCTGGCACTTCCGCAAGTTCCTCAGCGGTTTCACGGGGTTCTGGCTGGTCGCCGCGGCGGGCGTGGCGCTCCTCGTGGCCGGCACGCTCGCGGCGATGCACGCACGAGACACGTAGCGCCACCCCCCGCACGCAGCACCACGTGAGCGCCGTGGTCAGTCGCGAGACGCCCCCGCGCCGGCCATGGCCCGCTCGAGCTCGAGGAGCCCCTCGGTGGGCTCGAATCCCTTGGCCTCGAGCTCGCGACGCGCGCGGCGCAGCACCGCGAGCGCCGCACCGCGTCGGCCCTGTGCGGTGAGCGTCTCGACGGCGCGCACGTACCACCGGTCGTCGTCGGGATCGAGGTCGATCGCACGCTCGACCGCCCAGCGCGTCTCGTCGAGGTCCCCGCGCTCGCTCGCGACCTCGGTGCAGAGCTCCAGGAGGTCGAGCACGGTGCGCCGCGCGTGCTCGCGGGCCGCGAGCGTCCACTCCTCGTAGGGGTCGTCCGGCAGGATGTCGCCGCGGTAGCGCGAGATCGCGGCCCTCGCGACCGCGACCGCGAGCGCCGGCTCGGTCTGGCCGAGCGCGAGGGCTCGCCGCGCCTCGCCCTCGAACTGGGTGAGGTCGATGACGACCGAGTCGTCCAGGACGAGCACGTCGCCCTCGCGGCTGAGGACGTCGCCTGCCTCGGCGCGCACGCGGTTGAGCACCGTGCGGAGCCGGTTGCGCCCGGCGTCGGGGTCGGCCTCCGGCCACAGCTGCTCGATCGCCCGCTCGGTCGGCACGCGCCCGCCGCGCAGCGACACGAGCTTCAGCAGCTGGGTGCCCTGTGAGGCGCTGAGCTCGACGCGCCGGCCACCGCGTGCGAGCTCGAAGCGTCCGAGGAGCGAGAGCGTGAGCGGCAGCGCGGTGACGTGCAGGTCGACCGCGGCGGGGAGCCCGGTCTCGGCGGCCAGCGCCAGGAGTGACTCGGTGATGGCGCGCTCCTTCGTGAGTGGCAGGTGCGCGAGCCGCAGCCGCGCGGCCTCCTCGAACGCCCTCGCCGCGATCGGCCCCGCGGTGCGATCGCCGCGCCGGAAGGCCGCGTGGGCGCGAAGCAGGTCGATGCGCCAGTACTCGCGCGGGTCGATGCCGAGGCCGGGCACCGTTGACAGGAGGGCCTCGGCCTGGGCGGGGTCGCCGTGTCGCGCGAGGAGCGAGCCCTCCGCGAGCGCGATCAGGCGCTCGGCGTCGCCGGGGCGCTGCTTGGCCTCGGCCAGGTGCTCGGTGGCGAGCGCGATCTCCCCGATCCGGGCGAGGTCCTCGACCGCCGCGGCGCGAAAGTCCGCCTCGGCCACCGCCCACCAGTCCCCCTTGTGCGACTCGACGACGCGGAGGTGCTCCATCGTCGCCTCGGTGTCGCCCTCCTGGGACGCCGCCGACATCGCGTTCCAGTGCGCGTAGGCCAGCAGCTGGTCGTCGCCCAGCTGCTCGGCGACGCGGATCACCTCGTTGATCGAGCGCCACGCCTCGTCGTGCAGGCCGAGCTCGAGCGCCGCCTCCGCCTGCAGGGTCAGCAGGTACGCCCAGCGTCGCGGTCGGTCCGCGATCGCCGCGGCAGCCTCGTTCAGGCGCCCGAGCGCGCTGTGGACGTCGCCGCGCGCGAACTCGATCCACATCGCGCGATAGGGCGCCATGCCGGCGGCCGCCGCGACCATGCCCATGCGCCCGTAGAGCTCGGCGGCCTCGGCGAGCAGCGCGTCGGCCTCGCGGAGCGCGTCGGCATCGCGGCGGCCCTCCTCGTCGTAGTGCCAGCACAGGCACCGCCCGAGCAGCGAGAGGACGCGCGCCCGCGTCAGCACCTCGTCGCGCGGGGTCGCCTCGAGCAGCGTGCGCGCCGCGGCCTCGGCGTCGGCGAACGCCGCGGTCCGGATCAGGTCGGCCGTCCGCTCGGCGGCGACGGCGCGGGCGAGCACGGCGTCACCGGACGTCGCCGCGAGGACGTCGAGGCGGTCGAGCACGGCGGACTTCTCGTCGAAGAGCGCGGCGGAGTCCAAGAACCGCGCGAGCAGGACCAGCACCATCGGCGAGGTCGCGATCGCCCGGTCCGAGAGCCGCGCGACGACGGCGCGGTACTCGCGGACGTCCATGGCGTCGACGGCGGAGAGGTCGCCGGTGCACAGGAGGGACGCGGCGGCGACGTCGTCACCCGCGGCGACCAGCAGGTCGAGGGCCGCGGTGAGCGCGCCGAGCTCGCGGTAGCGGTCCGCGGCGCGGCGCAGCACCGCGTGGTCGGGCGCGTCGAGCGTGGCCAGGAACTCGCGCACCGGGCCTGCCATGTCCCACCAGCCGTCGTCGGTCGCAGAGAAAGGCACGCCGACGGCGAGCGCGCGCTCGAAGTAGCCCGCCCCGAGCGCGGCGTCCACGACGTCGGCGTTCAAGAGCGGCAGCCGGGCGATCTGGGCGAGCCCCCGTCGCCCGTCGACGCCCATCGCGACGACGGCCTCGTCGAGGATCGCAGCGACGGCGCCTAGGTGCGCGGTGTCGGCGGTCTGCTCGGCGAGCTCGAGGACGCTCTCGCCGGTGCGCTTCGCACGGGCCGCCGCGAGCACGGTCGCCGCCGTCCAGCCTCCGGTCGCACCGTCGATGGCCCGTGCCACGTCCTCTGCGACGTCGAGCCCGAAGCCGCTCCGACAGAGCCGGAGCGTCTCGTCGGCCGAGAGCGCGAGGTCCGCCGCGGTGAGCTGCAGCGCGTCGGCGCGCCGGAGCCGCTCCGCGCCAGGGGGCAGCCGCCTTGCGAGCACCACGAGGCGCTGGTCGCCGCTGAGCCGTGTGGCGAGGCGGTCGATGAGGACGCCGGCGTCGCGGTCCGCGTGGTGGGCGTCGTCGATGACGAAGGCACAGGACTCGCCCGCGAGCGACTCGAGCAGGAAGTCGACCGCGCCCACGGGGTCGTCGGGCGCCGAGGCGCCGTCGTCGGCTGCCTGTGTGAACCCCGCCGTGGCGATCGCCGCACGCAGCCGCGCGACGAGGACCGTGGCGGGCACGCCGCCCTCGTGGAGCGCGACCTCGACGCCGACCACGCCCCAGGCGTCGACCAGCTCGGCGCCGAAGACGGACTTCCCGAAGCCCCCCGCGGCCTCGACGACCACGACGCGCTGCCCCTCGCACCGAGAGATGAGCCGGGGGCGGCCCACGTGGTGCGCTGGCAGGCTCCTCATCCAGGTCCCCCGACGTCAGGAACTTAGAAGTCTATTTGGGTCCGGTCGAGGGGTCCGTGTGACGCCCGCGTGACGCGCGGCCCGCATGGTGCCCCCGGCATACCGCCTACGGAAAGGACCACACCATGCAACACCACACCACGGAGCGCGCCCGATCGAGGCGCCTCCTTCGACCCGCCGTCGCCCTTGCGGCCGCCGCGCTCTGCATCGGGGCGATCGCCCCGGTCGTGGGCGCGGCAACGAGGGTACCGGCTGCGCAGCGCACGGCCCACGGCGTGGTCATCTCGATGGCCACCGAGAGCTTCGGTCCCCAGCTGGTCGTCGGCAACGGACAGTTCAAGGGGTTCAGCGTCTACGCGATCACGAGCGACAGCGCCACGACGTTCGGGTGCACGACGGTCGTGTTCCACGGACCCGGCGGCCAGTCGTTCCCCTGCACGGGACCCGACACCTCGAACGCGTCCGAGTGGCCCGCGGTCATCACGACCGCCGCGCCCGTCGCCGGACCCGGGGTGAACCAGGCGCTGCTGCGCAGCGTGTTCCGCAAGGGCATCGGTCACCAGGTGACCTACAACGGCCACCCGCTGTACCTGTTCGACCAGGGCCCGGGCCAGATCACCGGCGAGGGGTGGGACGAGCCCACGCTGCCGCCGTGGCACGGGCAGTGGTGGCTCGTCAACCCCGACGGGACCTTCCAGGAGTGGAGCCAGACGCTGACGGCGTCGTCGCTCGCGGACAACACCGTCGCGCTCTCGGCCCTGATGATGACGGGCGCGGGCTTCCACGCCCTGCCGCTCTACTCGTTCAGCGTCGACACCCCGACGACGAGTTACTGCGGCCCGGCGTGCTCGAGGCTCTTCGAGCCCCTGCTCACGACCGGCAGGCCTGGGATCGAGGGAACGACCGCCTCGGGTGCGGTCGGCTCGCTCACCCGCAGCGACGGGACGACCCAGGTCACCTACAACGGCCACCCCCTGTACCTCTACGCCAACGAGGTGATCACCAGGGTTCCCGGTCGGGGCTTCACCGCCACGGGCAGCGGTGACGGCAAGGCCGTCGGCAGCGGGACGTTCCATCTGGTCACTCCGTAGGCCACCCGCGGCCGTCGGAAGCGCCCGGTGCCGGTCCACAGTGGCCGGCACCGGGTCGCAACCACGGGGAAGCGACGCCATGCCCGCTCCTGCTCGACCCCACGGTGCAGACTCCTGCGATGACTGCGCCCCGGATCGCCCGCCTCGCCCTCGTCTTCACCTCGGCACTGACGATCGTCGTCGCGGCCGCGCCGCCTGGCGCGAGCGCGGCGAGGGCGCCGGCGCCGGCGACGGTGCGCCAAGCGACATCGACGGCGACGTGGGGTGACGCGAGGGTCCTCCCCGGATCGCTGCGTCTCAACTACGGAAGCGCGACGCGGATCGCGCCGAACCTCTCGGCGATCTCGTGCTCGGGGCCCAGAGACTGCAGCGTCGCGGGCAGCTACACGGACCGCGCCGGGAACGCCCACGCGCTGGTCGCGAGCGAACTGCACGGCCACTGGACCGCGGCCCGCGAGGTGCCGGGCGACGCGGCGCTCAACCAGGGCGGCATCGCCGAGCTCGCGACCATCTCGTGCGCGTCGCCGGGCAACTGCAGCGCGGGCGGCGACTACCGCACCCGGTCCAACGCCCAGGAGGCCTTGGTCGTGAGTGAGGTCAACGGCGCCTGGGGCCGCGAGACCGAGGTCCCCGGCACCGCGCACCTGAATGCAGGCGGCACGGCATCGGTGACCACGGTGTCCTGCGCGTCACCGGGGAACTGCACCGCGGGCGGCTACTACTCGGGATCGGCGCGCTACTTCTCGAGCGACGCGTTCGTCGTCGACGAGACCCACGGCGTGTGGGGTCGCGCGCACCCGGTGCCCGGCGTCGCCGCGCTCAACACCGGCGGCAGCGCGATCCTCGAGTCCGTCTCGTGCGCCGCACCCGGAGGCTGCAGCGCCGGTGGCGACTACACCGGAGCGGGCGGGGCGTTCGAGTCGTTCGTCGTGAGCGAGTCCAAGGGCGTGTGGGGCCGCGCCCACGAGGTGCCGAACGCCGGCAGGCTGAGCACGACGACGGGGATCGAGTCGCTGTCGTGCGGCTCGGTCGGGAACTGCACCGCGGGTGGCTACTTCGGCGGCGCCACGCGCGCCGCGGCACGCGGCGCGTTCGTCGTCGACGAGACCCACGGCGTGTGGGGCCGTGCCCTCGTCGTCCCCGGCTCGCGCCAGCTCAGCCGATTCGGCGCCGACAACGTGTCGGCCGTCTCGTGCACCGCGGGCGGGCTCTGCAGCGCCGGCGGGAGCTACTCGAGCACCCTTCGCACCACCCAGGTGTTCGTGGCCGGACGCGCGGGTGGCACGTGGGGGGCGGCCGCGGTCCTCTCCAACTCGAGGCGCCTCAATGCGGGCGGCTCGGCAGCGATCAACTCCCTTTCGTGCGGATCGCCGGGCAACTGCGCGGCCGTCGGCTTCGTCGCGGACCGCTTCGGCGCGGACCAGGCGGTCGTGGCGAACGAGCACGCGGGCGTCTGGGGCGCGATGGCGCTGCTGCCCGCGTCGGTGCGCCTGAACACCGGCGGCTTCGCGCAGCTCAACGCGGTGTCGTGCACGTCGTCAGGCACGTGCGCCGCAGCCGGCGTGCTCCAGAACGCGCGCGGCGCCGACGAGCTGTTCATCGCCGACTTCGCCCCCTGAGCCGTCCCCGCCGGTCGAACCGTCCTCAGAGGTCGCAGCCAGATCTGGAGCCATTGAGCGGGCGTAAGGTCCGGTGATGGCAGGTGAGAGTCGGGCGTCGACGGCACGGGACGGACGAAGCTCGCGTCGCGTCCTGACCGCTGCCGCGATGCTCGTCGTGGTGCTCGCGGGCGCCCTGCTCCTGGCGTCGACCCATCCAACGCCCCGCCCGAGGTTCGGACAGGTCTCGTTCGGCGACAGCGAACGTGCCGCCCTCGCTTCGATGGCACAGCCACCCTGCAAGTCGGCATGGGGGCCTCTTCCAGGCACGATGACGCACGTCCTCTCCGTCGGCGACGGCATCTACCGGCACAGCAGCAAGTGGGCCATGTGGCGGGTGTCCAACGGCTACGACTTGCTGGCGTTCGGATGGCGAGCCAACCGCCCCGGTGCGTTTGTCGTGGGCTACAAGTTCGTCGCGCCGCTGAGCGCCTCCGGCCAAGACCTGTGCACCGTCACGTCGCTGTTCACCGAAGCCTCGGTGTGGTCGCCCGCGGGTGAGACCTGACGGACGGTCCCGCCGCCTCGCGTGCGCGTAGCAGCCTCGGTGATTCTCGAGCACCTTCGCGCCACGCTTAGGTTGGTGCAGTGGCCACCTTCGACTGCGATCAGTTCGTCGCGGACTGCATCTCGACGCTGAAGGACGCCGATCCGGTCCCCGGGCTGACAGAGGTTGTCGAACGAGCGGTCGCGGCGCCTAGCGAGATCGTCTCGAGGTTCCCGCTGCCGCTCGATCCCGAGGATGACGGCATCCTCTATCGAAGCGCCGACCTGCTGGTCAGCACCGCAATCTTCCCGAGGGGATTCACGACGGGCATCCACAACCACACCGTCGAGGCAGTGATCGGTGTGTGGACCGGGGTCGAGGACAACTTCCTCTACGAGCGCGCCCCCTCGGGCATCACCGCGCTGCAGCCGAAGCGGATCGAGACCGGCCAGGTCCTCGTCTTGGAGCGTGACGCGATCCACGACGTCCACGTGCCGACAAGTACGTGGAGCGGCGCGCTCCACGTCTATCTGGGTGACATCTTTGAGGCAAGCCGATCGGAATGGGCTGATGCGGCCGGCGAGGAGTCGGTGTTCGATGGGGCGAACCTGGAGCGGCGGTGGGCCGCCGCCGCTGGGCAGACAGGACTCCTGGCGTCCTGAAGCACCCGAGTCGGTGCCTAGCCCCCTCGCTCCGGGGTGAGTGCTCAGTCGCCCCGCGAGAACGCCTCGACCATCTCGAAGGCGACGTCGTCGTGGTACTGCACCGGCGGCGACTTCATGAAGTACGCCGACGGGCCGAGCAGCGGGCCGCCGATCCCGCGGTCCATCGCGGCCTTCGCGCAGCGCACCGCGTCGATGATCACGCCTGCGGAGTTGGGCGAGTCCCACACCTCGAGTTTGAGCTCCAGGTTGAGGGGCACGTTGCCGAAGTTGCGGCCCTCCATGCGGATGTAGGCCCACTTGCGGTCCTGGAGCCACGGCACGTGGTCGCTCGGGCCGATGTGGATGTCGTCCTCTGCGAGCACCGTGTCCTCCATCTGGGAGGTCACGGCCTGGGTCTTGGAGATCTTCTTGGACTCGAGGCGGTCGCGGTCGAGCATGTTGCGGAAGTCCATGTTCCCGCCGACGTTCAGCTGGTAGGTGTGGTCGAGCGCGGTCCCGCGGTCCTCGAAGAGCCTCGTCAGCACGCGGTGGACGATGGTCGAGCCAACTTGGCTCTTGATGTCGTCGCCGATGATCGGCACGCCCGCGTCGGCGAACTTCTTCGCCCACACCGGGTCCGACGCGATGAAGACCGGGATGGCGTTCACGAACGCGACGCCCGCGTCGAGGGCCGCCTGGGCGTAGAAGCGCTGGGCATCCTCGGAGCCGACGGGCAGGTACGAGACGAGCACGTCCGCGCCGCTTTCACGCAGGGCCGCCGTCACGTCGCAGGGCTCGGTGGGGGACTCCTCGACCACCTCGCGGTAGTACTTGGACAGCCCGTCGAGGGTGGGGCCGCGCTGGACGGTGACCCCGACGTGGCCGACGTCGGCGAACTTGATCGTGTTGTTCATCGACGACGAGATCGCCTTGGACAGGTCGGTGCCGACC
>DATBQT010000228.1:0-2942 GCA_036560685.1 Acidimicrobiales bacterium | reverse complement strand
GCCTACGAGGTGGCGCGCCTCATGGCGCGGGGCGAGGGGTCGCTCGACGCCTCGATGGCCAAGGCGTACGTCTGCCGGGCAGCCGAGTGGGTCACCCGCGAGGCGATGCAGATCCACGGCGGCATGGGCTACGCCGAGGAGTACGCGGTGAGCCGGTACTTCGTCGACGCGCGTGTGCTGTCGATCTTCGAGGGCGCCGACGAGACGCTGTGCCTGAAGGTCATCGCCCGCCGGCTCGTCGAGCGCTGAGCCCGTCCGTCAGGCCGAGCGCGTGAGACCCGCCCTCTCGCCGCGGCTCACGAACTTCGTCGCCATCTTGCGGCTCGCCTCGTCGATCATCTCGTCGCCGAACATGACCGAGCCCTTGTGCTCCTCGTCGGTCGCGACCCGGTAGGCCTCCAAGATGTCCCATGCACGGTCGAACTGCTCCTGGGTCGGCGAGTAGACCTCGTTCAGGATCAGGGCCTGGTCCGGGGTCAGCGCCCACTTTCCGTCGTAGCCGAGCATCCTCGTCCGCATCGCGAACTCGCGTAGCGCGTCGTGGTCGCGAACCTTGAGGAACGGGCCGTCGATCACCTGGAGCCCGTTCGCGCGACCGGCCATCAGTATCTTGGAGAAGACGTAGTGGAAGTGGTCGCCCGGATACTCGGGCACCGCCACGCCGCCGGTGAGCACCGGCATCTCGATCGAGGCCGCGAAGTCCGCCGGACCGAAGATGGTCGTCTCGAGGCGCGGCGACGCCGCGCAGATCTCCTCGACGTTGATGAGGCCCCGTGCCGTCTCGATCTGCGCCTCGATGCCGATGTGGCCGACCGGCAGCCCCGAGTTCCGCTCGACCTGGGTCAACAGCAGGTCGAGCGCGACGACCTCGGCCGCGCTCTGGACCTTCGGGAGCATGATCTCGTCGAGTCTCGGCCCAGCACCCCCCACGACCTCGATCACGTCCTCGTAGGTCCACTTCGTGTCCCACGCGTTGACGCGCACGCACAGGACGCGGTCGTCCCACTCCTGCTTCACGATCGCTTCTACGACCTTCGCGCGGGCAGCCACCTTCTCGTTCGGCGCGACGGCGTCTTCGAGGTCGAGGAACGTCATGTCCGCGGCCACGGTCGGCGCCTTCGCCAGGAACTTCTCAGAGGAGCCCGGCGTCGACAGGCACGAACGGCGCGGGAGGGTGCGGGATCGCTCAGACATGCGCGCAGGCTACCAACGCGGGTCGCCGTCGAATTGCGACGCGGAGACGGAGACCGAGACCGCTACGTCGGGTCGTCGTCGCTGCTCGGCTGCGGCTGGACGGTGGCGCTCGACGCCCGCGGAGGAGTCGGCGGTGGCGTCGCACCGAGCTGCGCGACGCCTGCGGCGAGCATGGCGGAGTTCGGCACCTTGAGCAGCCCATCATCGGTCTGCAGCGTCACGTAGGTGAGGCTGACGTCGCGCACCCAGGCGTCGAAGATGCCCCCGAGCGCGCCGGAACGCACTCTGATGTGGTCGCCGACGCCGAACGGCTTCGAGAACAGCAGGACGAGCCCGGCGAAGACGTTGCCCAGGCTCGGCTGTGCGGCGAGCCCGAGGACGATCCCCGCGAGCCCGACGCCGACGAGGAGGTGCTCGATCGAGACGTTGAGGACCCCGAGCACCGCGCACCCGACGATGAGATAGCCGACCGCCCTCGAGAGGAGCCGCACCGCCCCGCCCGCGCCTGCGCTCACTCGAATCGAGACGACGTCGCCGACCCCCCGAGAGATCCGACCCACGGCGAAGAGCCCGAAGGTGAGCACCACAGCCGCGCAGATCCAGTCGACCACCTTGGGATGCAGCGCCGACGTGTGGAAGCCCCCGAACTCGGACCCGACGACGAGGGCCGCGACGGCGACGATGCCTGCGCCGATCCCGAAGAGCATCCGCCGTCCTCGAAGGATCTTGGTCGTGCTGCGCGCTGAGGGTGCCACCAACCAATCCTCGCCGATCGGCGCGCGTCGGTGGCGCTGTGTCCGTGGTGGTTGACTCAGGCCCTGCGATCGCCCCGAAGCGGCCTCGGGTGGACCGCTGCGCGAGGAGGGCACGGAGGACTGATGCCAAGTGAGCACCGCGAGACCGCGGCGACCACGATCGCAGCGCCGCTCGACGTCGTCTGGGACCTCGTCACCGACGTCGCGAGGTTTCCCGACTGGATCGAGAGCACGCTCGAGATCGTGCACGTCGACGGGGGCATCGCGCTCGGCGCTTCCTATGTGGAGCGGTCCCGCATCTCGGGATTCTTCACCTCGACGATCTGCTGGCGGGTCGCGCAGTACGAGCCGCGACGTCGCGTCGAGTACACGGGCAGCGGCGTGTCGGTCCTCTCGAGGCTCGGCTACTCGGTCGAGATCGAGCCGGTCGGGTCTGCAACGGAGTTCACGCTCGAGCTTTGGTATCTCCCGCGGTTCGGCCCTTTGGGGTCCTTCATGGAGGTCGCCGCGCGCTCCAACGTCAATGCCGAGCACCGTCGCAGTGTCGCCACCTTCTCGATTCTCGCGGAGCGCCGGGCAAGTGGCGACGCGCTGTAGCCGCGCGCAGGTCCTCGGACTCGTCCCACTGCACGTTGCCCGCTTGGCTTGGCACGCATTCGTGGCGTCGATTCCGCCGACCTGTGGCCACCAGCGCACGCCTCGTGCCAGCATTGGCGGGTGAGGATCCCCGTGAGCTGCACGCTCAGCACGCGACAGGCAGTGCAGCGGGTGGCGGAGTGGCGGGCGTTCCTTGCGAGCGACGTCGACCTCGTCGAGGTGGCCGACTGTCGTGCGCGCCTTCGACTCGCACCTTCCTCTGGCGACACCCTGGCGAAGGCTGCCGATCTCGCGCAGCGCGAGGTGGCGTGCTGCTCGTTCTTCCGGTTCTCGATCGACGTTGGGCACGATGAGCTCTGGCTGGTCGTCGAGGTGGACGACTCGTCCGCGGCGTCG
>DATBQT010000227.1:0-1985 GCA_036560685.1 Acidimicrobiales bacterium | reverse complement strand
GCCCCCGCACCTGCGCCGTCGTCACCCCGTCAGCGGAGAGGAGCCTTGCTGCCAGCCGGTCGTCCCCGGCGAAGACGGACCCGGCACCGGCGCGTCGACCATCGGTTGCGCGCGACGCACGAGGTCGCATCGGGCTGGACGCCGAACCAGGTCGTCGACGCCGAGATCCAGACGAACCAGCCTGATCCCGATTTCGAGTCCACCGCCAGGGTGGCGCTCCCCGACCCGAGCGGGCCGTCGACCCCCCCGCTGGCGACCACGCCGCTCACGTCCGCCGGCGATGTCGAAGGACCGGTCGTGACGCCGAACTGCGCCAGGTCGAGGCCGGACAGGCCGCCGTTCGAGACGAGATCGGCGCGCACGTTCTGGATGGCGTTCGACAACTTCGTTTGGGCTTGGACGTCGTACGCCCTGCTCACGTCGGCGCCCAGCGCTCGCGAGCCGGGGCCTGTCGACGATGTGCCCCCGAATGCCTTCAGGGCGCCGAAGCTCAACAGCGCAACGATCAGCAGGGAGATGACAGTGCTCAGGAGGCCGAAGCCGGCATCGTCCTTCGACAGGACAGAGCTCAGGCCGGTGGCGCGCACCCCTGTCTCATCGGCATGCGGCCGCATTGGGGTTTAGCCCTAGGCTCCGAGGATCGAGCCTGGGGTCGATGCCTGACGGCCCACTCGCAAATTGAGCACTTCTCCTGAGGCCGGCAGGGGCGTATGTATCAGTCAGTCGCGGGATCGACCTCGGCGTCACTGCTCGGTCGCGGTTGTTCGCGCTGGAGCGCGAGCCACGAGCTCCACGCCTGGAAGCCGCCTTCAAGGTCGGCGGCTCGCTCGTAGCCCAGGTCGGCGAGTGATGCCGCCGCGAGACTGGACGCATACCCCGCGGAGCACACCACGACCACGGCTTGATGGAGGTCCTGGACCTCCGGGAGGCGATGGTCGGAGAGTGGGTCCAGACGCCATTCCAGGACGTTGCGTTCCACCACCAGAGCGCCCGGCAAGCCACCCTCTTCGCGTCGCTGCTCTGCCGGTCGGATGTCGATCACCAGCCCGCCTTCGGCAACCATGCCCTCGAGGTCCTGGGGGCTCACTCGCCGGATACGTCGTCGAGCACGTTGCACCAGCTCGTCGACGGACAGGCTCACGGCGCCGCTCAGCCCCAGTGATGGTGGATGGTGGCTGCGGACTCGAGGAGGAAATGCGTCATCGAGCGCAGCCGGAGCACCGCAGGGACGCAGGCGCTAACGACCCAAGAACCACGTGGCGGTACGAGTGGACGCGGAGGCCACCTTCTGGGCAACCCCTCGGGCCGCATGGGGCGCACCAGAGACGTGACCTCCCAGCCGGCGTCGAACGTCGAGTTGCCCGACCCAATTCGACGTGGCCTCGGTCACGTGCCTGGTCAACGACCGGCGGTCGTCGTCCATGACGCGAGCGCGCATCCTGCGACTCCCGATGGGGGTGACGAAGCCGGCCAGGGCGCGTCGCGGTGCGGATCGCAGTACCAGGAGGAGGAGTCCGAGCAGGATCAGTGCCCCGCCAATAAACCCGAGCCAACCGACGCCGCGTCCGGGGCCCGTCGACGCCAGAGTGCCTGTCGCCGCGGCTGCCGGGGCAGGGCTCGTGCCGCTCGAGGCGCCAGTGACCGGAGCGATGGTGGTGGCGGACGCAGGCGCTTTCGTCGTGGCTGTGGTCGCAGGGGTGGTAGCGGGCGGGGCCGTGGTCGAAGTCGGGGCGGTCTCCCCGGCGAAGAGGATCGTGCCCATGCCACTGTCGCCGGCCTGGTCACCGTATGTCAGGGTGCAGACGTCACCGATGGCTTGTTGGGCAGCCGTGGGCGGACACGGATACAGAGCGGCGTCAGCGGTCGGGCTCGCCCCTCCGCTGTCGGTCGCCGGGCAAGTCAGCAGGGCGGGCATGGGCCCGCACGGCGGTCCGACCGTTCCCTGGACGACCTTGAACGTGGTCGACAACGTCCCGGTGGCGGTG
>DATBQT010000226.1:0-4306 GCA_036560685.1 Acidimicrobiales bacterium | reverse complement strand
TCGGCCTACTGGCTCGGTGCTCCTGTCGACGGTCTTTCGGAACCGTCCGTCAAACATCGGTCCTCCCTGCTCGAGGAACCGTGGTCCCGTCGAGCGGCCCGCGTCCGCGGTTCACCAATGGTACCGGCTCTCGCCGCGTCTGCCCGGCGATGCCCCCGGCGCCCGTGTGCGCAGGTCAGGCGAGGTCCTCGAATGCCGTCTTCAGCTTGGCGAAGGTGTCCTCGAGGGGCTCTGGGAGCACGCGGGTCTCCGCGACGGTCGTCATGAAGTTGGTGTCACCGCCCCACCTCGGCAGCACGTGGAGATGCAGGTGCCCCGGGATGCCCGCCCCGCCTGCGCGTCCGAGGTTGGCCCCGAGGTTCGCCCCATCAGGGTGGTAGGCGCCCTCGATCGCCCGAATCGCACGCGTCGTCGCGCCCCACAGCGAGGCCGACTCGTCCGCAGAGAGGTCCTGGACGTTGGCCGCGTGGCGTCGCGGGAGGACCAGCACGTGGCCCGACCCGTACGGGAAGGCGTTGAGCACGACGAAGGACAGCTCGTCGAGGTACACGACGCCGGTGGACTCCTCGATCGGGCCGTCGGCGAGGTGGCAGAACACGCAGGCCTCGGGCCCGTGGTGGTGCTCGGTGGCCGTCGCCTCTTCGACGTAGCGGCGTCGCCACCCCGCGTAGAGGCGGTCGAGCGGCATCAGGCCGGCGTGGACTCAGGTCCGGCGTGCGCGGCGACCTCGTCGACGAGCGCGCGTCGCAGCTCGTCGACGTCGACGCCCCGGACTGGGTCGTTGCTCCCCCGGCGGTTGACGCCGACGGTCCCCTTGTCCACGTCGTCGTCGCCCACCACCAGCACGTAGGGGAGCTTCTCGAGCTTGGCGCGACGGATCCGCGAGCCGAGCGGCTCGGAGGCGTCCTCGGCGGTGCCGCGAAGGCCGCCGGCGCGCAGCGCGCTCGCGACGGACTCGGCGTACGCCTCGTGCGAGTCGCGGACCGGCAGCACGCGGAACTGCTCGGGCATGAGCCACGTCGGCAGCGCCCCCGCGTAGTGCTCGATCAGGATCGCGAGGAACCGCTCCACCGAGCCGAACAGGGCGCGGTGGATCATGACGGGCTGGTGCCGGCTGTTGTCGGTTCCCACGTAGGAGATCTCGAATCGCTGCGGCGTCTGGAAGTCCAATTGGATGGTGGAGAGCTGGTGCGTGCGTCCGATCGCGTCGCGGGCCTGGACCGAGATCTTCGGGCCGTAGAACGCGCCGCCGCCCGGGTCGTCGACGAGCTCGAGCTTGGCATCGGCCGCCACCGCTCGCAGCGTGGCCTCCGCCTCGACCCACTCGTCGATGGTGCCGACCGCCTTTTCCTCGGGGCGCGTCGACAGCTCGAGGTAGAAGTCCTCGAGGCCGAACGCGCGCAGCATGCCCAAGACGAAGTCCAGCGTCCGCGCCAGCTCTTCGTGCATCTGGTCGCGGCGGCAGTAGAGGTGGGCGTCGTCCTGGGTCATGCCCCGCACGCGCGTGAGCCCGTGGACGACGCCGGAGCGCTCGTAGCGGTAGACGGACCCGAACTCGAAGAGCCGCATCGGCAGCTCGCGGTAGCTGCGCTGGCGCGAGCGATAGATGAGGGTGTGGAAGGGGCAGTTCATCGGCTTGAGGTAGTAGCGCTGCCCCTCGTCGAGCTCCATCGGCGGGTACATGCCGTCCGCAAACCACTCGAGGTGCCCTGAGGTCTCGAAGAGCTCCTGCTTGGCGATGTGCGGCGACGTCACGAACTGGTAGTCGGCCTCCAAGTGGCGCTCTCTCGAGTAGTCCTCGATGAGCTTGCGGATGAGCCCGCCCTTGGGGTGGAAGACCGCGAGGCCGGAGCCGATCTCGTCGGGGAAGCTGAACAGGTCCATCTCGGCGCCGAGCCGGCGGTGGTCGCGGCGCTCGGCCTCCTCGAGGCGCTCGAGGTGCTCCTTCAGCGCCGCGGCGGTCTCAAAGGCGGTCCCGTAGATGCGCTGCAGCTGGGCGCGATGCTCGTCGCCTCGCCAGTAGGCGCCTGCCACGCGCATGAGCTTGAAGTGACCGAGGCGACCCGTTGACGGGACGTGCGGTCCCCGGCACAGGTCGGTGAACGTCTCGGCGTTCCAGTAGCTGGTGATCGTCCCGGGGTGCGCCGCGTCTGCGTCGACCTCGTCGGACCCGTGGGCCACCGCCTCGATGATCTCGGTCTTGAACGGCTGCTGTGCGAACAGCTCGAGCCCCTCTGCGACGGAGTGCTCGTGGCGGACGAAGGGCTGGTTCTCTGCGGCGATCTCTCGCATCGTCGCCTCGATGCGCTCGAGGTCGTCGTCGCTGAAGTGCGCACCACCTGGAAGCTCGAAGTCGTAGTAGAAGCCGTCGGTGATCACCGGCCCGATGGCGTAGTGCGCACCGGGCCACAGCCTGAGCACCGCCTGGGCGAGCACGTGGGCCGTGGAGTGGCGCAGGACCTCGCGGCCGAGGCCCGAGTTCGGCTTGAAGAGCTCCACGCGGGCGCCGTCCTCCAGCACCGCGTCGAGGTCGACGGGGCTGCCGTTCGCCGTTGCGACGATCACGGACTTGGCGAGACCGGAGCTGATGGACGCCGCCACGTCGGCGTACGTCGCGGTATTCGGGAACTCGACGGTGGCGCCGTCAGGCAGCGTGATCGTGACCGTGGCGGACATCGTCTCTTCCTCGTTGCGGTCGCGACATCGTAACGCCAAGCAGGTCGAGCGCCGGCTGCAAGTCGGTGCCGACTGGGGCGGTGTCGATGGCGCGCAACGCGCTCGGCGTGTCCAGGTCGTCGTCGAGCGCGGCGCGGACCTGATCGAGGAGGGCCGAACCGTCAGACGAGCCGGTGCGCTCCTCGTACGACGCGAGGCGCCGCGCGCCCGCCGTGAGGTCGTCGTCGGTCCACGTCCAGTCGAAGCGGTAGTGGTGCCCGAGGAGCGCCAGTCGCACCGCGCCCGCCGGCACGCGCTCGAGGAGGTCCGAGACGAAGACGAGGTTCCCGAGCGACTTGGACATCTTCGCGCCGTCGAGGCCGACGAGTCCGACGTGGACCCAGTGTCGGACGAACGTGTGGTGCGTCACGGACTCGGACTGGGCCGCCTCGCACTCGTGGTGGGGGAACACGAGGTCGCGCCCGCCGCCGTGGATGTCGACGGTCTCGCCCAGCTCGCGCAGCGCGAGCGCGGAGCACTCGATGTGCCACCCGGGCCGCCCCGGTCCCCACCTCGACTCCCAGGCCGGCTCGTCGCAGAGCGAGGGCTGCCACAGGACAAAGTCCAGCGGGTCGTGCTTGTTCGGATCGTCGGGGTTGCCCCCGTTCTCCTTGGCGAGCACGAGCATCTCGTCGCGTCCGAGGTGGCTGATCGCACCGAACGCAGGGAAGCTCGCCACACGGAAGTAGATCGCGCCCCCCGCCTGGTAGGCGACGCCTTCGTCGAGCGCCCTGCCGATCAGCGACAGGATGTCGGGGATCGCAGAGGTCGCACGAGGCTCGGCGTAGACCGGGAGGATCCCGAGCCCGGCCATGTCGCGGTCGAACCTCGCGATCTCCTGGGCGGCGAGGTCCAAGTAGTGCACGCCGAGCTCCCGCGCCTTGCGCAGGATGTCGTCGTCGACGTCGGTGACGTTGCGCACGCACCTCGTCTCGTGGCCCGCGTCGCGAAGACGGCGCTGGAGCACGTCGTAGGTGAGGTACACCTCTGCGTGGCCCAGGTGCGCCGAGTCGTACGGCGTGATGCCGCACGAGTACAGCGTGACGAGTGGCCCGACCTCGAGCTCGCAGACCTCGCGGCGCCTCGTGTCGTAGAGGCGCACGTCACAGACCGCCGAGTCGAAGCGTCGTGTGCGCCTTGTGGCGGATGTTGACGGTGATGCACACCGCGGTGAACGCCTCAATCGGACCCGCCTGTGACAAAGAGCCGACCTCGACCGCACGCAGTCCCTCGATCGTGTCGATGAACCGACACGTCTCCTCTCTCGCTGCGGGGTCGTCGCCGCAGACGAGCACGTCGGCCTCGAGGCCGCTGTCGAGGTCCTCCATCATCGCTGCGGGAAGGTGGTGCAGCGCAGCGGTGACGCGCGAGTCCGGGAGCGCAGCTTGGAGCTGACCCGCCATCGACCCGCGCGCGGGATAGACGGCAACCATCTCTCGACCCTCCTTGACGAGGGCGTTTGCCATGGAAAGGACCGTCTTGTCACGGAGCTGGGTCGCCAGCGGTCGCACCGTGGCGACGAGCGCATCCCAGGGCGTCGCGACGACGACGAGCTCTGCGAGGGCCGCGTCCTCGTTCACGCATCCCGTGA
>DATBQT010000225.1:0-6818 GCA_036560685.1 Acidimicrobiales bacterium | reverse complement strand
GCATCCAGCCCCGCGAGGCCACTTGGGAGCACGGGACTGCGAGTCCTCGCGGTCGCGCCTTCGATCCGGTTCGGGGCTCGACTCGTCTACCGCGCGCTGATCACCCCGGGAAGCTCTGGGGGGACCGTGCTGTTCGCCCAGGACGGGGTCGTCCTCCCCGGCTGTGCGCATGCCAAGGTGCTCGCCGGGAAGGCGTCGTGCGCACTCATCCCCACGTCCGCCCAGCGGCACGTGATCCTGGCGACGTTCACCGGCAGCAGGGTGCTCTCCGGCGCGGAGGGGTCGCTCGCCGTCCTGATCGCCCGCGCCCCGACGTCGTTCCACGTGTTCACCACGCCGACCGCCGTCCTGCCTCGCGCGGCGCTCACGTTGTGGGCGTGGCACCTGCCCGGCCACGCGACGGGCAAGGTCGTCTTCGACTCCGGGCTCGTGCGGCTGTGCGTCGCCGGGGTCCGCGACGGCGGCGCGTCGTGCGCCACCGCCGTGCGCCTGGCGCCCGGGCCCCACGTCGTCACGGCCCGGTACGTGGGGGACAAGGACTACCTCGGCTCGCTCGCGACCACCTCATTCAGAGTCCTCGTCGCGCAGCCACCGCCGACCAGCGCACCTCGCTGACGTCGCCGGGCAGCCGTCGCGGCTCGCCGCGAGCGGGTCGCCGACGAGCATGCCCGCTGGCAATGAGGTCCGAAGCCGCGAGATTCGAACCCGTTGCGCAATGACGCTCGTCGTGTGACGGCGAGTCGATGAACGCGAGACCCCCCGTTATGCTTTCGAGACCAAGAGCAGGAGGCTTTGTGGCCGCTACGTCCCAATCGGGGAGCGCCGGATCAGCGCAGAACTACGCACGGCTCGTGTCGACGTTCGGTCCCGCGTCACCGACCGTCACTGACCGCGCGCCGTTCGTGGCGGCCGACGTCTTCGACAAAGTCGCAACGCTCGCGCTGCTTGCGGTCGTCTCGGGGGTGGGCACCGCGGTCGCGAACGTCCCCTCGGGCGTCATGGTGGTCCTCCTCATCGCGGCCGCGATCTGCGGATTCGCGGGCATCTTGCGGCCGGCGAAGGCGGGCATCTTCGCACCGCTCTACGCGATCGGGATGGGCGGGGTCCTCGGCTGGGTGAGCCGGTTCTACGCGGAGGGCAACGGCGCCGTCGTCCCCCTCGCGGTCCTCGGCACGACCGCGATCTTCTTCGCGGTGCTCGTGGCCTACCGGACGGGCCTGGTCCGCGTCTCGCACCGGTTCGTGCAGGTGACGATCATCGCGAGCATCGGGCTCTTGGTGATGATGATCGCGGTCATGCTCGGCTTGAACCTGCCCTACACGAGCCAGAAGATGACGTACCTGGTGGTGTTCGGCGTCCTCTACCTATTCATCGCAGTGATGAACCTGTTCGTGGACTTCAACTACGTGTACATGGCTGAGAAGGCGGGCGTGGCCAAGGAGGGGGAGTGGTTCGCCGCGCTCTCCATCATGTTCTCGCTTGTGATGGTCTACCTGGCGCTGCTTCGGATCCTCGGCTCGCGGCGGTAGCCCCGTCGAGGGTCAGCGGGGTGCGAACTCCGCGACCCAGTCGACCTGCATCGACACTGGCCTGCTCGGGCACTCCGGTGCGATCCCGCACCAGGTCTGCTGGGAGAGGTCGAGCGTCATCAGCTCGTGGGGGATCACCGAGGCCGTCCGCACGATGCCCCACACCCGGCCGTCGACCGTGAAGGTGAGCAGGTGGGGCGTCCACCGCACGCCCCAGGTGTGCCAGCGCATCAGGTTGATCCGCAGGGTGCGAGCGATCTGGTGGCCGCTCGAGCGGTAGTGCACGTACCAGGCGGTGGTGGTCGTCCGCTGTCCCGTCTCGTTGAAGTCGACCTCCGGTGGCCACACGTGCGCGACCGGCCAGAGCATCTGGACCTCGTCGTCGCCCGCTCCCGTCACGCGGGACCGCACGAGGTAGGTGCCGTAGGTCCGCGCGAGGCCGCACTGGCACACTCCTCCCGTCGCCCACTGCCCGTTGTTGGCGGGGTCCTTCGCGGTGTTCAGCGAGAGGATGCCGTCAGCGACGACGACGTGGGAGGGGTCGAACATCCCGCTCGGGTCGCCGCTCGGGACCCCTTGGAACTTCGCCCACCCGCGAGGAAGCCCGGCCCCACTGAAGTCGGTGCAGTAGCTCCGGGTGAACCCTCGGAGCCAGTGCGCCCCAGGGGGCGCCTGGCGGGAGGGCTCGTGGGCGGCGCCCGACGCGGCGGCACAGCCCGACACCAGTGGTGCGGGCGACGCGGACGCCGTTGCGATCGTCGCGAGCGGTGAGAGCGCGAGGGCGAGCATCGCGGCGATCCCAAGCGACGCGCGCGACCGCCCCGTGCGAGCCCCGTCGCGGGTCGCGGCTCGCGTGGAGACGCGCAGTGGAGTCTTCGCGTTGTGCATCCGCAAAGCCTGCGATCACATCCGCAACTACAGATCAACGACGGGACAACTTCTGATGACATCTCGCCCATGAGCGGCCGTCGTGCCCACCGCACGGCCCGCCGCGCTCCGGTTTCGAGGTCGCGCTGACGCCGACACGACCGGTGGTGACAGGTTGGCAAGCGTCTTTGACGCACCAGAGGACGTTGCGACGTTCGTGACCGGGAGCCGTGGCAGTAATCACAATGCGTTGCCAAGTAGGGTCACGCGATGCGTCCGGGCACCGGCCACGTCCCCGAAGCGCCGGCTTCGGGCTGACCGGCTCGACGCGACACAGACGAGAGCAGCCGTGCCGGTCACGCCGACGTCGACGATCTGGATGGACGGAGACCTCGTCGAGTGGGACCTCGCCAGGGTGCACGTCCTCACGCACGCGCTGCACCACGGAACCGGCGTCTTCGAAGGGATTCGGGCGTACGCGACGCCGAAGGGGACCGCGGTCTTCCGGCTGCACGCGCACCTCGAGCGCCTCTGCAATAGCGCGAAGGTCCTCATGATGCCCGTCGGCTACGACCTCGACGAGCTCGCCGCGGCGGTCTTCGCGGTGGTGCGCGGAAACGACGGCGGCGAGGGGCTGTACCTGCGCCCGCTCGTCTACCGCGGCTACGGCGCGTTGGACCTGGATGCGACCGCCTCGCCGGTGTGCGTCGCGATCGCGGCGTGGCCGTGGGGCGCGTACCTGGGCGACGAGGCGCTCGCCCGCGGGGTGACGCTGCAGACCTCCACGTGGCGCCGACACGACCCCAACTCGATCCCCACCGCCGCCAAGGCGACCGGCAGCTACGTGAACTCGGGCCTGGCGCTGCTGGAGGCGACCGCAGCCGGCGTGGACGAGGCGGTGCTCCTCAGCCCCGACGGGCGGGTGTCGGAGGCGTCGGGCGAGAACGTGTTCGTCGTCACCGACGGGGTGGTGGTCACGCCGCCCACCTCCAAGGCAGGGGCGCTCGCGGGCATCACGCGCGACTCGGTGCTCACCTTGGCGCGGGACCTCGGCTACGAGGTTCGCACCGCGACGCTCACGAGGACGGACCTGTACCTCGCCGACGAGATGTTCCTCACCGGGACTGCCGTCGAGGTGACACCGGTCCGGGCCATCGACGGTCGCACGATCGGGTCGGGCTCGCGTGGCCCGGTCACCGAGGCGATCCAAGCCGCCTACTTCGCCGCGGTGCACGGCGAGAGCCCGCGCTACGCCGCGTGGCTCGACGTCGTCTGACGCCTGGCGCGACCCAGCCACGTAGAGGCGAGCGTCGGCGGTGCCGAGCCGCCGCGTCGTTCAGCCCCAGACCTGCTCCTCGGCGAGGAGCGCGTCGACCCAGGTGCGAGCGACGTCGCGTCGCGACGCGAACGCCTCTCGCCGGGCTTCTGCGCCGTCCCCTGCGGTCGAGTACGAGCCGAGGAACTTGACCTCGGCGACTGAGGCGCGCAGCTCCGTCAGGCAGTTGCCCACGACCTCGTCGGCGACGTGGCCGTCGAACTCGATCACGAAGCAGTACGTGCCGAGTCCCGTCTTTGCCGGGCGTGACTCGAGCTTCGTCAGGTTGATGCTCCTCGCGGCGAACTGACCGAGGATGCCGTAGAGGCTTCCAGGCCGGTCGTCGCCCTGGAAGCAGACGATGCTCGTCCGGTCGTGGCCGCTCGGCGCGGGCACCCCTGACCGGGCGACCAGCACGAAGCGCGTCTGGTTGTCGGGGTAGTCCTCGATGCGCTCGCACAGCAGCTCGAGGCCGTAGAGCGACGCGGCGAGGCGCGGGGCGATGGCCGCCGTGGCCGCGTCACGCGACGCGCCCAGCTGGCGAGCCGCGTCAGCGGTCGACTGCGCGGCGACGACGGCGGCGTCGGGCAGCGTCGCGGCGAGGAACCTGCGGCACTGCGACAGGGCGTGTGGGAAGGACAGCACCGCGCGCACGTCTTTGAGTGAGGTCCCCGCCGGGGCCATGAGGTGCAGGTGGATGTCCATGACGACCTCGCGGACGATGCGGAGGTCCACGTCGAAGACGAGGCCGTCCAAGGTGGAGTTCACGGTCCCCTCGATCGCGTTCTCGAGCGGGATGAAGCCGCAGTCGACCTCGCCCGACGCCACGGCGAAGAGGACGTCTTCGATCATCGACTTCGGCACCAGCGTCGCTGCGGCGAGGTCAGCCTGGGTCAGGAGCGCCTCTTCGGTGAACGTCCCGGCGGGTCCGAAGAACGCGACGGAACGATCACGGGCTTCCATCGGCGAACACTACCGACCCCCCGACTCGCCAAGCGCTCGCCGCCCGCGCGCCACACAGCGTCACGCGACGAGAAGCCAGACGACGAGGGCGACGAGCACGACCGAGCACGCTCTGCTGAATCGACGGATCGCACGCGGCTCGGCGAGCCTGCTCGCCATCGAGGATCCAGCGAGGCCCCACGCCGAGACGCAGGGGTAGTTCAACGCCACGGCGGCGAGCGACACGGCCGCGACCGAGGGTCCGTGCAGTCCGTGCGCGCTCGGGACCACGAAGAGGCCACTCGTCGTGAGCGACATCGTCAACGCCTTTGGGTTCGCCCACTGGAAGCCGATGGCTCCCCAGAAGCCGAGCGACGGCACGGCCTCTCCCAGGTGGTCGGCTCGCCACAGCTTCCACGCCAGCCACAGGAGATAGGCGATCGCGAGCCCCTCGATCACCGAACGGAGCCATGGGACCGCCCGGATGATGGCGACGAGCCCAACCCCACACACGGCGATCTGCATGCCCCAGCCGACGCTGACCCCCGCCGCGGAGCGGAGCGCCTGGCGGGGTCCCTTCGTCACCCCGATCGTCGCGAGCATGAGGTTGTTCGGTCCCGGCGTGATGGACGACACCAGCACGTAGACGACGAACGCCCCCGGATTGCGAATGAGCCCGCTCACCGAGGCAACGTATCGGTGACGACCGCGGACGACGCCGGCGACCTCGGCGACGCGGTTGCGTGACAGGCTGGCCGTGTGAGCGACAGTCCCTGGCAGTGGCCCGAAGCGCAGTGGCGCTCGGCGACCGACCGGGTCCGAGCAGGCAGGCGACTCACCCCCCCGGCCTGGCCGAGCGACGCAAGGGTCGCCGTCGCGCTCTCCTTCGACTCGGACCACGAGACCGGGTCGCTTCGCGCAGGGGACACCAATCCCGGCCGACTCTCACAGGGCGAGTACGGATCGAGGGTGGGAACGAGACGGATCCTCGAGCTGTTGGAGCGCCACCACGCGCCGTCGACCTTCTTCGTGCCCGCCGTGTCGGCGCTGCTGCACGACGACGAGGTGCGCGACAGTGCCGCCGCCGGCCACGAGGTGGCGCTACACGGATGGATCCATGAGTGGAACACCGAGCTCTCCTACGAGGTGGAGCGCGACCTGATGGTTCGAAGCGCCGAGGTGCTCGAGCGCGTGAGCGGCGCCCGCCCGGTCGGGCTTCGGACCCCGTCGTGGGACTTCTCCGAGCACACGCTCGGGCTCATCGGCGAGCTCGGACTGCTCTACGACTCGTCGCTCATGGCGGACGACGAGCCCTACGAGATCCTGGCGGACGGCGTGCCGACTGGGATCGTGGAGATCCCGGTCGAGTGGATCCGTGACGACGCCCCGTATCTCACGATGGACCGCCGAACTGCCACGCGCCCTGCGCCCGCGCCACGCGACCTCCTGCAGCCATGGATCGACGAGTTCGACGCCGCCTACGCCGAGGGAGGCCTGTTCCAGCTCACGATGCACCCGCACGTGATCGGGCACCGCTCCCGGCTGGTCGTGCTCGCCGACCTCCTGGACCACATCGGCGCGCACTCGGGTGTCTGGCTCGCGACGCACCAGCAGGTTGCGGTGATCTGCGCCGAAGGCCTCTCCGCACCGACCACGCCCACCGCCCATGTCGAGGGTCCTGCCGCGTCGACGACGCGAGGAGGCGACGGGTGACGTCGCCGGCGACGATCGTCGTCCACGGTGGGGCCGGCAGGTGGACCGAGCATCGAGAGCGTGGCCGCGATGCGTGCCTGCGAGCCGCTCGGGCCGGACAGTCGGTGCTCCGCGACGGGGGCACCGCAGTTGACGCGGCGATCGCGGCCGTGGTCGTGCTCGAGGACGACCCTGCCTGCAATGCCGGCACCGGCGCGGTGCTGCGCAGCGATGGATCCGTGGAGCACGACGCAAGCGTCATGGACGGACTGACGAGAACCTCGGGTGCACTCGGTTCCTTGCGCGGCTACAAGAACCCCATCCTCATCGCCGAGCAGGTCCGCAGCGACGGGCGGTTCCACCTGCTCGTCGGCGACGGCGCGGCATCGTTCGCCAAGGACCACGAGGCGGTGCGAGCCGAGTCGTCCGGACCGACCCCCGCACCGGCCGTCGACCGGGGAGAGACGGTGGGC
>DATBQT010000224.1:0-4983 GCA_036560685.1 Acidimicrobiales bacterium | reverse complement strand
CACGAGGACGATCGGGAAGGGCTCGCGTGCGGGCGTCGCCTCGGACTCGAGCCTCGACAGGTCAAGCAGGTCGTCGATGATCCTGCTCACGCGGAACGCCTCGAGGTGGATGCGCTCGGCGAGCCTCGACGCGACCGCCTGGTCCTGCTCGGCGAGCAAGGTCTCTGCGAGGAGTCCCAGCGCGCCCATCGGCGTCTTGAGCTCGTGGCTGACGTTCGCGATGAAGTCACGGCGGATCTCCTCGAGGCGACGGCGCTCTGAGACGTCCTCGATCATGGCGATGACTCCGAGGGGCCTGCGCCCGTCGTCGATGAGCGCGGCGCGCACCGTGAGCGTGCGCCGTGGCGGACCGTAGAGGTCGACGGTCCGCTCGGCCCCGCCCCCGTCCCAGGCCTCCGCCAGCAGCTCGGTGACCGCCTGGGCCGCGATGGCGTCGCCGTAGCGCGAGGTCATGAGCCCGTCGGCCTGCTCGTTTCGATACACGACGGTGCCGGACTCGTCGCAGAGCACGAGGCCGAGCGGCAGCGTGTCGAGGGACCGGCGCAGCCGGATCGCGTCGGCGCTCGTCTCGGAGACCGCCTCGCTCGCCGCCCCCGTCACCTGCTCGAGGTAGCTGAGCGCGGTCTCGACGCGCCCATCGTCGTCGGGGTGCGCGTTGCCGAGCCGCGCGCCGAGCGCGGACAGGCGCTGGGCGATCGCTCGGCGGCCCGAACGGCGCCCGACGAAGTACCCGATGACCGCGCCGACGATCGCGAGGCCCACCAGCGCGCCGCAGATCGCGGCGGTCGGCCACGTCGACGGGTCGAGTGACGCGGCCACGAGACCCAGCATGGCAGACCGCCGTTCCCTTCCGTCTTGCGCGACGACCGGTTGTGGCGTCAGCACCGAGGAGGCGCCATGTCAGGACTGCTCAAGTTCGCGGATGTCCATCTGAACCCCACACCGAGCGGCTTGCCGGGCTCGGGAGCGCTCCAGACGCTGGTCAACGGCTTCGCGGGGTGGGCGCTGGTGGCCGCGCTCGCGGGCCTGGTGCTCGGCGCGGCGACGTGGGCGCTCGGCTCGCACTCGCACAACGTGCACCACGCGATGGCGGGCCGCCGCGCCGTGCTGGCGTCGGGTGGCGCGGCGCTGCTCATTGGCGCCGCAGGGCCGCTCATCAACTTCTTCTTCCACGCCGGCCAGCACGTGCACTGATGGCGCATCCGCACTTCTGCGTGCTGCACCTGCCGTTCTGCGGCATCGGCTCGCTCGCGGGACTCATCGTGAAGACGTTCTTCACCGGGCTCGCGACGTTGGTGGGGTCCGCAGCGGCGTGGCTGCTCGGGCTGGTCGGTTCGATCCTCGGGTCGTCGACCACGCCGCCGGTGACGTCGGCGTGGTTCCTCGCGAAGGAGCGGCTCATCTTCGAGGTCGCCGCCCCCATCGGGCTCATCGCGATCGTCGCCGGCGCCTTGCGGGCGATCGTCACCGGCTCGATCGGCGAGCTGGGGCGAATGGTGCTCGTCCGGCTCCCCGTCGCGGTGCTCTTGGGCGCGGCCGGCGCGGGGCTCGTGGGCCTCGCCGTCTCGGCCACCGACCAGGTGTCGGCGACGCTCGCGACGGGAAGCGGCGGGTCGCTCGCCTCCACGCTGCACGTCCTCGCCACCGCGGCGGTGGCGACCGGCGGCACGCCGGCAGCGGTCGTCGTGGTCGCGTCGGGGCTCGTCGCCCTCGGTGCGCTGCTGCTGTGGGTGGAGCTGCTGGTGCGCGCGGCGGCGATCACCGTCGCGACCGCGCTCCTGCCGCTCGTCTTCGCCGCGTCGCTGTGGCCGCCGGGGGTCGCGTGGGCTCGCCGACTCGTAGAGACGCTCGCGGCGCTCATCGTCTCCAAGGCGGTCATCGTGCTGGTGCTGTCGATCGCCGTCGACGCCATCGCCCACGCGGGCGCGGGGCCGTCGACGGTGCTCACGGGCGGCGCGCTGCTGCTGTTGGCCTCGATGATGCCCTACGCGCTGCTGCGGCTCGTCCCCGCCGTCGAGGCAGCCGCGGTGTCGCACCTCGAGTCGGTCGGGCACCGCGCGACCGCGCCCGTCCGCCAGGCCCCACGCCAGGCGGTCGCGATGGCGCTCGGCAACGTCGGGATCGCTGCGGCCCCCTCGATCGACCTCGTGGGCTCGGACCCGATCGGGATGATGCCCGGCATCGACGAGGCGATCGACCCCTTCAAGGGAACGGCACTCGACCCCGACGCGAAGTTCGTGAAGAAGCGTCCGCCGATCAAGGACGTCCCCGCGTCGAGCGGCACGCACCACTGGGAGCGCGACGAGAACGGCCCGAAGCTCGTCTGGCGGCCGGGCCGTGACGGCGCAGCCTGAGCGCCGCTACCGGCTCGGTCGTCGAGAGCTGCGGGGCGCGGTCTTCGGCTGGCGGGTCGGTCAGGCCGCGGCGATCGCCTGCGGCGCGGCGCTGCTCGTGCTGGGCGTCGGCGCGGGCGGGGTCGGCGTGGCCCTCGGCGTGCTCGCCGCGGGCGCGGGGGTGGCCGTCGCGACGGTGCCCGTGCGGGGCCGCGGGCTCGACGAGTGGCTGCCCGTCGCGCTCTGCCATCTGGTTCGCGTCCGCGGCCGCTCGCTCGCAGAGGGCGCGTGCGTCCAGCCGGCAGACGCCGACGCGCCGGCGTGCGTGCGGTGGTCGGACGGGCGCGCGACGGTCCTCGTCTCGCTGCGACACCGCGGCCTGCGCGCACTCGCCGACGAGCCCGCTGCGCTCGGCGAGTCGGTCGCGACGTGGCTCCGTGACCTCTCCACGGTCGGTGCGCCCCAGTGGACCGTCTCGATGTTGAGCGTCACGGGGCGGGGGATCGCGGTGCGTGGGGCGGCCTGGGCGGACGCGGGCGTGCGCACCCGGTCGTACCTCGCGGTGACCGCCACGGAGCCCGTGCGACTCGATGTCGTGCTCGGCGCCGCCGGCGTCACCGGCGTCGAGGCGCTGTCGGCCGACGAGCTGGGCGCGCTGCTCGCCGAGCGCGTGGCGCCGGCGGCGGGCACGATCCTCGACTGCGATCTCGCGGCGCGCTGGCACGAGCTCGTCGGCCCCGCGTCGGTCCACGCCGCGTTCCTCGTCGAGGAGTGGCCGTCGGGCGACGTGGACGAGCAGTTCCTCGCGCCGCTGGGCATCTCGGAGGATCGCCGCGCGACGTGCATGACGCTTCGCGTCGAGGAGCTGGGTCGGGCCCGGTCGCGAACGGCGCGGGTCCGCACCGGCGCCAAGGCGGACGAGACGATGGTGCGAGAGGCCGGCTTCCTCGCGTCGCCGGAGGCCGCGCGGGACTCGACGCGGGACCTCGAGCGGGCCAACGAGCTGGCCGGCGGGCACGGCTCGGTCCGGCTCGTCGGCGCGGTGTCGATCGACGCGCACGACCATCTCGAGCTGGAGGCCGCCGCAGCGCGGCTCGTTGCGGACGCGACGGCGTGCGGGATCCGGCTCCGCCGCTGTGACGGCGACCACCGTCGTGGCGTGCTCGCGACGGTGCCGGGCTGGTGCGTCCCGTGAGGCGCCGCGGGCCCCTGGGGGCTGGGACCCAGCTGCTGACGACGCGGCACCTCCCCGCGCTCGTCCCGGGACTCGGGGATGCCGGTGCGTGCTCGCGCGGCGCGATCGTCGGCACCTGCTCGCTCGGGGGCGTCTTTCGGTTCGACCCGTTCGACGCCTACGCCGAGGGGCTGGTCACGAACCCCAACGTGCTCGTCGCGGGGCAGGTGGGAAGGGGGAAGAGCGCGCTCATGAAGTCGCTCCTCGCTCGATCGGTCACTGCGGGGCGTCGCTGCGTCGTCGTCGACCCCAAGGGCGAGTACGCCTCGCTCGCCGACGCCATGGGCGTGGAGCCGATCGCGCTCGAGCCGGGTGGTCGGGTTCGGCTCAACCCCCTCGACGGTGACCGCCACGACCCGGGTCGCGCAGCGCTGCTGTGCGCGCTCGTGGCATCGGGGCTGGAGCGCCCGCTCCTGTCCGCGGAGCGCGCCTCGCTCGAGGTCGCACTTCGCGCCGCCGACGATCTCGGGCGCACCGCCACGCTCCCTGACGTCCTCGCGCAGCTGCTCTCGCCGACGGCGGCCGCTGCGCGCTCGGTCGGCGTGTCGAGCGACGTGCTCGCCGCCGAGGGACGCACCGCGGCACTCGAACTCCGCCGCCTGGTCGCGGGCGAGCTGCGCGGGATGTTCGACGGACCGACCTCGCCGGGCGTGCACTTGGACGGCGACGTCGTCGTACTCGACGTCTCCGGCGCGATGCGGTCGGGCGCGCTCGCGGTCGTGCTCAGCTGCGCGGCGGCGGCGCTCGAGGCGAGCCGGCGCGCGGCGCGGACCGCGCGGACGATCCTGGTGCTCGACGAGGCGTGGTCGCTGCTCGCGAACGAGGGATCGGCGCGGTGGCTGCAGGCCGGCTTCAAGCTCGCCCGCGCGAGGGGCATTGCGCACGTGCTCGTCCTGCACCGGCTCAGCGACCTGCAGTCCGCGGGCGCACGTGGCTCGGTGTCCGAGACGATCGCGTCGGGGCTGCTCCGCGACGTGGAGACGTCGGTGCTCTTCGCGCAGCCGCCGTCGGAGGCCGACGCACTGGCGCGCCTCCTGGGGCTCACCGACGCGGAGCGCGACGTGGTCGGCCGACTGCCGCGGGCCGCGGCACTCTGGCGCGTGGGAGCCGCCCGATCTGTCGTCCGGCATGCACTCGCCCCGGGCGACGAGTCGTTCGTCGACACCGACGTCGCGATGCGCGGCTGAGCCGGTGTCGACCAGCGCCCCGCCGGCAATGGGACCTCGGAACCGGGCGCTCCTCAGGGCCGACGAGGTCCCGGTAGTCGCCCTCCGAGGGCCTCGTCTGGGCTCATTACGATTCACAAATGGCGCACTTCGACCCGGCGGATCCAAGGTGGGTCCAAGACCCGCTGCCGCTCTTCGACGAGCTGCGCGAGGAGGCGCCCGTCCACCTCACCCCCGACGGCTACTGGGT
>DATBQT010000223.1:0-3745 GCA_036560685.1 Acidimicrobiales bacterium | reverse complement strand
CTCGTCGACGAGCGCACGAACGCGACGCTCGCCGGCGGCATGGTCGGCGCGCCCACGTTCGCGACGTAGGCCGCCCGCGCACGTCAGCCGGACTGGTTCGCGATCATCACGATCGCCGCTGCGACCACGCAGAGGGCGGCGAGCTCCACGGATCGCTGGCACCGCACGGCGGGCGCCCTGACCGCGGGGTCCTGCGCTTTGAGGAGCGCCGCGACCTCGCGCTGGGCCGGGAACGCGGTGCCCTCGAGGAGGGCGGCCGCGACCAGCCAGAGCGCGAGGCCGACGAGGACGAACCCGTCGACGAGCCCGTAGCGGCCCTGCGACAGCCCCAGCAGCGCGAGCCCGCTCAGCGGGAGCAGGTGGACCGTCCTGCCAGCCACCTCGCGGCGGCCTGAGAACGTCCGCCTCGCCGCTTCCGACGGGGCAGGGTGGCGCTGGACGGCGACCGCGGCCGAGCGCAGCGTGAGCAGCACCACGAGGGTCGCGATCGCGAGCACGGCGTGGAGGACCAAGACGACGTCGTAGGCCTTCGAGCTCGCACCCGCCCCGATCACTGCACGAGCGAGTCGACCGCCGAATAGGGGTCGAGCGACCCCTCGGCGACCCGGGAGGCCGCGTCGGCGAACGGGGTCCCCTGGGCGAGCTCGTCGACCGAGCGGGCGATCCTCGCGGCGACGAGGCGGCGCAGCAGCGCCTCGGCCCGCGCTCGGCGCCGTGCGACCCCGGACGGCCCTGCGAGGTGCGCGGCGAACCGGTCCACCTCGTCGAACAGCTCGTCGAGCCCCGTGCCCTCGGTCGCGACGGTCTCGATGATCGGCGGTCGCCACCCGTCGGACCGGCCGGTGCCGAGGTCCAGCATCTGGGTGAGGTCCCGCACCGCGTCGGCGGCGCCCGGTCGGTCGGCCTTGTTCACGACGAACAGGTCCGCGATCTCCATGAGGCCGGCCTTGGCCGCTTGCATCGAGTCCCCCCATCCCGGGGTCACCACGACGACGGTCATGTCGGCCGTGGCGGCGACCTCGAGCTCGATCTGGCCCACGCCGACCGTCTCGACCACGACCAGGTCGAAGCCCACGGCCCCGAGCGTCGCGAGCGCGTCGGGCACCGCGACGGACAGGCCGCCGTGATGCCCGCGGGTCGCGAGCGACCGGATGTACACGCGGTCATCCAGCGCGTGATCCTGCATGCGGACGCGGTCGCCGAGGATCGCCCCGCCGCTGAACGGGGACGTCGGGTCGACGCAGAGCACCCCGACCTGGGCGACCGGGGCGGCGCCGCCAGCCGCCACGTAGCGACGCAGCGCCGTCGAGATCATCTTGTCGGTGAGGGTGGACTTGCCCGACCCGGGCGCGCCGGTGACGCCGATCGAGAACGCGCGGCGCGCCGTCCAGGTCAGCGCGGCGAGCTCGCGCGCGCGCGCGGCGTCGTTCTCGACGACCGAGAGCAGCCGCGCGAGCGCGACGCGCCTGCCACCGCGCGCCGCGTCGAGGAGGTCACCGAGGCCCTCATGCCCCGTCACACGCGCTCCACGTCGGCGCCGAGGGACCGCAGCGTGCCAGCGAGGTCCTCGTAGCCGCGCTCGACGTGCTCGGCGTGTGTCACCTCGGTCTCTGCGTCGGCCACGAGCCCGGCGAGCACGAGGGCCGCCCCGGCGCGCACGTCGGTGGCGCGCACCCGCGCGCCGTGCAGCCGCTCGACGCCACGGATCACGGCGTGGTGGCCCTCGATGGTGACCGACGAGCCCATCCGGTCGAGCTCTTCGACGTAGCGGAACCGGCCGTCGAACAGGTTCTCCGTCACGATCGAGGTCCCGTCGGCGACCGAGAGCACCGCGACCAAGAGGGGCTTGTAGTCCGTCGCCACCCCGGGATAGGGCAGCGTCGCGATGTCGCACGGGCTCGGCCGGGCAGGTCCCTTGACGGTGATGCCGGTGTCGCCGGTGAGCTCACAACCGATCGTCGCGAGCTTGCGCAGGAGCGTCTCCATGTGGCTGCGGCGCGCGTCGGCGACGGTGACCTCGCCACCCGTGATCGCCGCCGCGGCGAGGTAGGTGGCGGCGACCACCCGGTCGGCGACGACCTCGTGGTCCGCCGGGCGAAGCGTGTCGACGCCGTCGATCACGAGCCTCGACGTCCCGAGGCCCGAGACCCGCGCCCCCATCGCGTTGAGCATCACGCAGAGGTCCTCGACCTCGGGCTCGCGCGCGGCGTTGTCGATCACCGTCGCGCCCTGCGCGGTGACGGCGGCCATCAGCAGGTTGTCGGTCGCGGTGTGGCTCGGGTACTCGAGTGTGATCCTCGCCCCGTGCAGCCGCCCTGGCGGGGGGGTGGTCGCCTCGATGGCGCCGTTGTGGATGCGGACGTCGGCGCCCATCGCGCCGAGTCCCTCGAGGTGGAAGTTGACCGGGCGGTCACCGAAGTCGTCGCCGCCGGGCAGCGACAGGCGCGCGGTCCCGCACCTCGCGAGCAGCGGCCCCAGCACCACGATCGAGGCGCGCATGCGCTCTACGAGCGCGACGGGCGCCTCGGCGGCGAGTCGAGAGGCGGTCGGCACCCCGATCGACAGCTCGTGGTCGCCAGCCCAGTGCACCCGGCACCCGAGGGCGCCGAGGAGCGTGGCCATCGCGTCGACGTCGGTGATCCTCGGGACGTTGCGAAGCCGGTGCATGCCCTCGGCGAGCAGGCACGCCGCCATCTGCTTGAGCACCGCGTTCTTCGCGCCTCCGGCGCGAACGGTGCCCGACAGGGGCCCGGACGGGTGCACGACGAACCGGCTCACGACAAGAGTATGGCCGGGTTCCGCCCTGCCACCGCGGTGCGCCGGTCGTCCAGCACGGTGTGCTGGAGGGGGCTCACAAGGTGCGGATTCAGAGGGTCCCCACTATGGTTCGGGCGATGACCCGCCCCCAGTTGGCGCCTGACCGGAACCTTGCCCTGGACCTCATCAGGGTGACCGAGGCGGCGGCGATGGCCTCGTCGAGGTTCATGGGTCGCGGTGACAAGAACGGGGCGGACGAGGCGGCCGTCAACGCCATGCGCGTCGTGCTCGCCTCGGTCCCGATGGACGGCATCGTCGTCATCGGGGAGGGCGAGAAGGACGAGGCCCCGATGCTCTTCAACGGGGAGCGGATCGGCGACGGGACCCCTCCCCAGGTGGACATCGCGGTCGACCCTGTGGAGGGGACCACCCTGGTCGCCAAGGGGCGCTCCGGGGCGATCTCGGTCATCGCCCTGTCCGAGCGGGGCACGATGTTCGACCCGGGCCCCTGCGTCTACATGGAGAAGATCGCCGTCGGGCCAAAGGGGCGCGGGACGATCAGCATCAAGAAGAGCCCGACGGAGAACCTCAACACGCTCGCCGAGCAGCTGGACCAGCCCGTGCGCGACCTCATCGCGGTGATCCTGGAGCGCGACCGCCACGACGCGCTGGTCGAGGAGGTCCGCGACGCCGGCGCGCGCGTCCGGCTGATCTCCGACGGGGACGTGGCCGGTGCCATCTCGACGGCGTGGGACGAGTCCGACGGCGACATCCTCTTCGGTATCGGCGGCACGCCCGAGGGCGTCATCGCCGCCGCGGCGCTCAAGTGCCTCGGCGGGGAGATCCAGGGTCGCCTGTGGCCGCGAAACGACGAGGAGCGAGACGCAGCGATCGCACTCGACTACGACCTCGAGAAGGTCCTCACCATCGACGACCTCGTGAGCGGCGACAACTGCTTCTTCTCGGCGACGGGGATCACCGACGGCGA
>DATBQT010000222.1:0-2295 GCA_036560685.1 Acidimicrobiales bacterium | reverse complement strand
TGCGGCGGGTGCACCACCGTGCGCCCCGCCGACAGGTCTGATGGAGGTGTCATGACGACCACTGCGACTGTCTCGATCACCCGGAAGCAAGAGCCGATCACGTTGACCGAGGCCGCGGCGGTCAAGGTGGCGGTGCTCTTGGCCGAGGAGGCCGACGCCGAGCGCCTCGCGCTGCGCGTCGCCGTGAAGCCTGGCGGCTGCTCGGGCTTCTCCTACGACATGTTCTTCGACACCGACGTCGCCGACGACGACCTCGTCCGGACGTTCGGCGAGGTCCGCGTTGTCGTCGACCCGAAGAGCGCTGAGCTGCTCATCGGCGCGTCGCTCGACTACTCCGACGGCCTGCAGGGTGCGGGGTTCCACATCACGAACCCCAACGCCACGCAGACCTGCGGCTGCGGCAGCTCGTTCAGCTGACCCACCTCGCTGCCGCCGACGCGGCGGTGTCCTTCGAGCTCAACGGCTCGCCCGTCACGGTCGCCGCGCGCGGCACGCTCCTCGACGCCCTGCGCGGCGAGCTCGGCTGCACCGACGTGAAGGACGGGTGCGCCCCCCAGGGCCAATGCGGCTGCTGCACGGTGCTCATCGACGGCCAGCCTCGCGTGTCGTGCGTGACGCCCATCGCGCGGGTCGCCGGCCGCTCGGTGGCGACGCTCGACGGCCTCGACCCCGAGCTGCTCGGGCGCCTCTTGGCGGCCTTCGACGCGACGGCGGCGTCGCAGTGCGGCTTTTGCACCCCCGGCATCGTGGTCCGGCTCGCCGCGCTCTCGCGGAAGGGGACCGTCGACGACGCGGTCGTGCGCACCGCCCTCGCCGCGCACCTGTGCCGCTGCACGGGATTCCAGCCGATCGTCGAGGCCGCGCTGATCGCGCACGGCGCAGCGCCCCCGCTGCCCGCGCGCGACCACCTCGCCGCGACCGCGCGCGCGACCCTCGAGAGCGGCGCGGCCCAGGTCGCGGGACCCGACGTCGCCCGCGGCCTCGCGCCGTTCGCCGACGACACAGCCCCGCGCGGCGCCGCGATCGCGCTCGCGACGGCGGCCCCGGGCTACGTGCTGGGCGCCACCGAGCTCGAGGTCCGAGACGCCGCGACCGCGCGCCAGGGCCGCAACTCGACGGTCGCCCTGACGCACCCCGTCGCGCTCCCCGCTGGCGACTTCGACCTCGTGCTGCAGACGACCTGGGTCGAGCCCGCCTACCTCGAGCCCGACGCAAGCTGGTGCGAGCCCGGGGCGTCGCCCGCCTCGCCCGCCGGCAACGCCGGGGCGTTCGGCGCAAAGGACCGCTCTGCCGTCGCAGACGACGCCTCGCGCCTCGCGACGGAGCGCGCCAGCGCCGTACGGGTCCGCTGGTCGCGAGAGGCCGTGGTCCTGCGTGGCGCGAAGCGCCCGCCCCTCGCGCTCGGGCTGCGCGCGGACGGCTCCGGGATCGTCCGGCTGGGCTGGACGGCAGGATCCGGTGCCCTCGACGAGCTCGCTGACCTGCTCGGGGTGCTCGCCCCAGGCGTCGACGTGGAGGTCGTCGACGTCGACGGGCCGAAGGTCGGCACCACGCACCGCGGCGCGGCGGTCGCCGAGGTCCTGGCCGGCCTCTCATTGCTGCACGCGGCAGCCGACGGGACGTGCTCGGTCACCACGTCCAACGGGGCGATGGCCTCGGTGCGCGTCGACGGCGAGGCCATCGCGGTGCGCGTCGACGCCGGCGAGCCGCTCTGTGCGGCCACGCTGCGCAGCTACGCGATCGGCGCGGTGCACCAGGGGTACTCGATGGTGACGTCCGAGGGCATCGCGGTCGGCCCCGACGGCGTGCCCGTCGACCTCACGATCCGCTCCTTCGGGATCACCTCGGCCCGCGCGCTGCCCCACGTCGACGTGACCGTCGTCGCGTCGAGCGCGCCGGCGCTCGCGTCCGGGACGGCGGTCTTCGCCGCCACCCTCGCCGCGGTGTGGTTGGCTGAGGGTGCAGGGCCGCGGTGGCCCACCCGTCGTTGAGGAGACCCATGCCCACACCCGTCGGCCCGTACAGCCCCTTCGTCCGAGCGGGCGACCTCGTCGTCACCTCCGGCCAGCTCGGCATCGTGGAGGGCCCCGACGGCGCCCCGACGCTCGTCGACCCCGGGACCGCCGCGCAGCTCGGCCAGGCCCTGCACAACGCCCAGAGCGTGCTCGCATCCGCGGACGTCACGATGGACCAGGTGATCAAGGCGACGATGTTCCTCGTCGACATGGCGGACTTCGCCGCGTGCAACGAGGTGTGGGTGTCGTTCTTCGGCGAGCACCGTCCCGCCCGCACGGC
>DATBQT010000221.1:0-6059 GCA_036560685.1 Acidimicrobiales bacterium | reverse complement strand
CGGCGCCGTGCGCGCGCCCGTCATCGAGGGGATGATCGCCGCGCAGATCCCCGTCATGGGGCACCTCGGGCTCACCCCGCAGTCCGTCCACGCGATGGGCGGCTACCGCGTCCAGGGCCGCGACCTCGACGACGCGAAGCTACTTGTCGACGACGCGCACGCACTGGAGGACGCCGGGTGCTTCGCGGTCGTGCTCGAGGGCGTCCCCGACGTGCTCGCCGCGCGCATCACCGACGTGCTCGCGATCCCGACCATCGGGATCGGCGCGGGCCCGTCGACCGACGGCCAGGTGCTCGTCTTCCACGATCTGCTGGGACTGGGCAACCGCCCGCTCGCAAAGTTCGTCCGCGAGTACGCCCAGCTCGGCACGCAGGTCACCGAGGCCATCGGCCGGTTCGCCGCCGACGTGCGCTCCGGGGCGTTCCCGAGCGCCAACGAGACCTACGCGGCGAGTGACGAGCTGCGAGCGGCCCTCGGCGACTGACGTCGCGCCGTCGTGGTGGCCCCGTCCGGGGGCTTCGCGATCGGCTAGAAGTGCACGGTGAACCTTGACCTGCACTGCTGGCGATTCGACTGGGCCGGCGAGCCCCGGTCCATCGGGCCTCGCGTCGGCGACCTCGCACGAAGAGCCGAGGCGATCGGCGTGCGGACGCTGTCGTTCATGGACCACTACTTCCAGATGGACATGGCGGCGCCCGCCGACGACCCCATGCTGGAGGGCTACACGGCACTCGGCTTCGTCGCGGGGCTGACCGACACGCTGCGGCTGCGCCTCCTCGTGACCGGCGTCACCTACCGGCACCCCGGGCTGCTCGGCAAGATCGTGACAACCCTCGACGTGCTGTCGGGCGGGCGCGCCGAGCTCGGGATCGGCGCGGCCTGGTACGACCGCGAGCACAAGGGGCTCGGCGTGCCGTTCCCGCCGACCGCCGAGCGCTTCGAGCGGCTCGAAGAGGCGCTGCAGATCTGCCTGCAGCTGTGGGGCGACGACGACGGCCCCTATGCGGGCACGCACTACCAGCTCGACGAGACGCTGTGCCGGCCGCGGCCCGTGAGCGATCCGCGGCCGCGCATCCTCATCGGGGGCGGCGGCGAGCGCAAGACGCTGCGGCTCGTCGCACAGTACGCCGACGCCTGCAACATCATGGGGTCCCCCGCGGAGGTGGCGCACAAGCTCGACGTGCTGCGCGCGCACTGCGACACCGTCGGCCGCGACATCGCCGAGATCGAGGTCACGACGATGTTCCGCAACCACCCGGCCGCCCCGACGCCCGACGAGCTCGTGCGTGCCGCCGAGGAGTTCGCGAACGTCGGCGTCGTCACCCTCGTCACCGGCCCGGTCGGCGATGACCCCGCGGGCTGGCTCGAGTCGACCTTCGCACCGGCGATGGAGCGGCTCGCGGCCATCGAGCCGGTCCCGCTCCGCGCGTAGCCGCCGCCCGACGAGCCCGGGCCGCGGCGCGGCGACTGGGTAGCATCCGCGCGGTGGACGCGGCGTGAGCGATCGATGACGACGCCCGCCGCCACGCCCGGCGTCGCCGCCGGTCCGCCCGACCCCGAGTCGATCCTGCGATCGCGCCAGTTCGTCGCGCTGCTCGTGATGGGCGCGATCGTCGGCGTGCCCGTGGCGGCGGTGGCGTACTTCTTCTTGGACGGCGTGGCGCGCGTCCAGAACGAGGTCTACGTCAACCTCCCGACGTCGATGGGCTTCCACGGCGAGCCGCTGTGGTGGCCGCTGCCGTGGCTCGCGCTGAGCGGGCTGCTCGTTGCGCTCGCCATCACCTACCTGCCCGGCACCGGCGGCCACGAGCCGTCCGAGGGGCTGAAGTCGGGCGGGGTCCAGCCAATTGAGCTGTTCGGCATCATCGCGGCGGCCTTCGCGACGCTGAGCCTCGGCGTCGTGCTCGGACCGGAGGCGCCGCTGATCGCCATCGGCGGCGGCCTCGGCGCGCTCGCCGTGCACCTGATCAAGCGCGACGCCAACCCGATGGCCGCGGTCGTGATCGGTGCCGCCGGCAGCTTCACCGCGATCGCCACGCTGCTCGGCTCGCCGCTCGTCGGCGCGTTCCTCCTGATGGAGATGATCGGGCTTGGCGGCACGATGATGGAGGTCGTGCTCGTCCCGGGCGTCCTCGCCGCGGGGATCGGGTCTTTGATCTTCGTCGGGCTCAACTCGCTGACCGGGTTCGGGACGTTCTCGCTGGCCGTGAGCAACGTGCCCGTCGTCGGGACGCCGACCGCGGGGGAGTTCGGCTGGGCGTTCGTCATCGGCATCGCCTCGGCGATCGTCGCCGCGGTCGTCTTCCGCGGCGCGAGGCTGCTGCGGCCGGTCGTCGAGCGACGGCGCATCTCGCTCACCCCGCTCATCGGGCTCGCCGTGGGCGGCGCGGCGATCGCCTTCCAGGCCGGGACCGGACGCAGCTCCTCGGACGTGCTGTTCTCAGGGCAGTCCGAGCTCCCGACGCTCGTCGGGCACGCGGCCTCGTGGTCCGTCGGCGCGCTCCTCTTGCTGCTCGCGTGCAAGGCGGTCGCGTACTCGCTGTCGCTCAGCAGCTTCCGCGGCGGGCCGATCTTCCCGAGCATGTTCATCGGTGCCGCGGGCGGCATCGCGCTTTCGCACGCCGGCGGCCTGCCCATGATCGCCGGCGTCGCGATGGGCGTGGGCGCGATGACCGCGGGCGCGCTGAAGATGCCGATGACCGCGGTTCTGCTCCCGAGCCTGCTCTTCGCCACCGACGCCATCGCGCTGATGCCGGTCGTGATCGTCGCGGTCGTCGTGTCCTTCGTCGTGTCGATGCACATCAACCCGCCGCTGCCGCCCGCGGTGCCGGCAGCGCCGGCGTCCTCCCCCTAGGCCAGGTCGAGAAGCTGGGTCGAGCAGCCGGCTACTTGACCAGCGTCACGTGGCCCCCGACGATCCGCGACTTGCCCGCCACCCCACCGAGCGCGGTGAGCGTCGGGAGCGCCCCGGTCGCGCCGGGCACGGACCCGACGAGACACGTCGGCGGCATGTTCTTCACGACCGTCCATGACCTGAGCGAGAGGATGCCGCCGGACCCCCCGCCACCGCCCCCGCCGTGCGAGACCAGCTGGTAGATGACGCCGCCGGTTGTGCCGGCGAGGCAGTAGGTGGGCAAAGGACACGTGAGCGACACCGTGACGAGCGGACTCATCGATACGAAGGCCTCGGCGACCGAGGCGACGGGGGTCAGGGGCCGCACGAACTGCGTCGAGCCCGACGTGCTCCCGACGAAGCAGCTGACCTTGGTCGCACACGACAGCGCGGTGACTCCCCCCTCCTTGGTGCCGCCGTCGGCGAACAGGCTGAAGGACACCGCGCTGCCCGCCGTCTCGCCGTTGAACCCGAGCCCGTGGCCACCGGCGTCCACTGCCACGCAGTCCGTCGGCGCGACGCATGACACGCGCGGCGTCGCCGAGCCGACCGTGAGGTGCTCGCCGTGCACGGTCACCTTGCCCTTGGCGACCTCGAGCCCGACCGCCCCGCCGCCGTCGCCGACGGCCTGGCACCACGTGACCGACGCGGCCGTCGCGCAGGAGACCGAGGTCAGGTGCGGGCCGGGCGTCGAGCCGCCCGCCGCGACGGTGGCCGGCAGCGACCACGACGTCCCGTTCCAGAAGAGGTAGTGGCCGGCGTCGTCCACGGCGACGCACTGCACCGGCGGCCCTGCGACACAGGAGACCGACGTCAGCGTGTGGGTCCCGTCCTTCGGGGCGATCGAGGTCGGCTTGCCGCTGGTGAGGAGCACCGCGCCGCTGTGCGTCCCGACGGCGACGCACCTGGTCGTCGTCGCGCAGCTGAGCGCGGTCGGCGCCATCGGGAGCGTCACCATCGACGACTTCTGCACCCACTGGTAGGCCTCGACGACGACCTTTCGCGTGGCGGTCGTCGAGCGGCTCGTGCCGTCCGAGTAGTGGCCCTTCGCGGTGAACGTCACCGTGTCGGTCGACGGGCTCGCCTTGGCGTTGCTGTCTCGGTCCCAGAAGAACTTCACCTTGACGCGCGCCCCGGAGCACGCGACGGCAGCGGGCGGCGAGTGGGGCGGTGGCTTGATAATGACCGAGCAGGTGCCGCCCGCGGTGTTGGTGACGACCGCGGTCAGCGTGACGGTGCCGCCCGACGGGCCGAGGAGCGCCGGGGAGACGACCACGCTCGTGATCGCAGGCGGGGTGTCGACCGCCGACGCGGCGACAGCCGGCGCGAGGACGAGACCCACGACGAGCGCAGCGGCGCCGGGGGCGAGCAGCGCACGCCGGCGCCGGCTCGGGCGGATGGATTGAACGCGCGTGGACATGGCCGCCCCTTCGTGCGGGGGCACCCGCCCGCGCTCAGCGGAGCCTAGGACGCGATTGCGTCACTGATCGGTCACGGGACCGTCACGCAGCCGCTAGGTGAACGTCTTGACGAGCAGCCCCGAGACGGCGTTCATCTGGTCGAGCAGGTTGTTCGAGCCGTTCGCCACCCACAGGTAGTTGGTGGCGGACGGGAACGCAGTGAGCGCGAGCGCCGACGGGTTGTCGAACTTGTACACGTCGTTCGTGTTGCACATCATCCAGTCGTAGTTGTACGGCGCGGAGGTGTACCGCGTGACCATCGACGAGACGGGGCCATTCACGCTCGCGATGTAGACGGCAGACTTCGTCGCGAGCACCGCGCCGGGGCTGTAGATCCCGTCGGTGGTCGTCATCACGGGCACGAAGGTCGCCGTCGTGAGCTGCGTCGCCGAGTCCGTCGCGCTCTGTGCGACCCACGTCGTCGTGCCGCCCACCGCGATCCCGTCGGGCGCGGAGAACTTGCACCCCGAGCACGTCGCGTTCGAGACGGTCCGCACGACCTTGCCGGTGCTGAGCGAGACCTCGACGACGCCCTCGGCCGCGAGCTGCGCCGGGGTCGGCGAGCCGCTCAGCGCCGAGCTCGTGACGTAGGCGTTCGAGCCCGACACCGCGATCGCCGTGGCGTCCGTGACCTTGGTGGTCGACGCGGGGATCGTCCGTGCGATCCGCCCGGTGCTGGCCGTGACCACGACGATCGTGCCGTTCGCGCAGAGCTCGACGACGCTCGAGGGGGTCGAGACCAGGTGGGTTGCTGCCCCTGCCGCGCAGCCCGTCGGCTTGATGAACCGCAGCTCGGTGAGCTTGAACGACGTCCCGGCCGGGACGACCCGCAGCTCGGCGATCCGCCCGCCGTGCGCCGCGGCGAAGACGTCGACGTGGGCGCCGACCGTCAGGGAGGCCAGCGCGTCGGGTGCGGCGAGCTTGAGGATGCTGGCCGGCACGGTGCCGACGTAGGCGCCCGTGAGGTCGTTCATGGCGGTGAGGGTCCCGGTCTTCTGGTTCGCGACCACGAGCGCCTTGCCGATGGCGGTCAGCGCCGAGGGGCTCGAGAAGCCGTACGGGGAGTGCGGCGCGCGTGCCTGCGCACCCGAGGTGGTCGCGGGCAGGGCGACGGCGAGCGCGGCGACCGCAGCGGCGGCCCAGAGTCGGGCTGAGGACGTGGGCAGGTGTCGTCGTCGCATTGGGCTCCTGTTCGACGAGGCTGTCCGAACGGTACCAGCGGGCCGTGCGTGCCCCGGGGGAATTGTGCGCGAGTTGGGTGCCGCGACCTCCCTGCCGAGCTGCCGGATCGCACAGGGCGGCCATTCGCACGGATGCCGTCACACGTCCGGGCCATCACGCCAGGAATCGACGGACCTCCCTCGTTAGGCCCGAGGAACGACCCCGTTCGAGATTCCTGGCGGCGAGTGGCCGGCGGCGTTCGACGCCACGACCGCAAAGGTGTAGTGCGTCCCGGCTCGCAAGCCTCTTACGACGCACGTGATGGTCCTCGCGCTCACCGCGCACGATCTCGGTCCCGGTCGGGCAGTCACGACGTAGCCGGCTATCGGGGAGCCACCGTTGCTGCTCGGCGCGTTCCAGCGGACTGTTGCGAGCCCCTTGCCCGCGACCGCGTGGACGGCGCGAGGAGCTGAGGGCGGCGATGCCGGTGCCGACGTCACGACGAACGCCTGCACATGACCACCCGCGTCGGTGTACATGCCCCC
>DATBQT010000220.1:0-1819 GCA_036560685.1 Acidimicrobiales bacterium | reverse complement strand
GTGCCCATCGACCGCGGGCTCTTGGTCACGGCCTACGCACGCGCGAACGAGGGACTGCGAACGGCGTCGGCAATGGACCTGCTCCACGACGCCTACGACGATGAGCCCTTTGTCGTCGTCGTGGACGATCCTCCTTCGCCGAAGGCCGTCCGGGGGACGAACGTCGCGCACGTGACCGCCCGTGTCGACGAGCGCACGGGATGGCTGGTCGCGCTGTGCGCCATCGACAACCTCGGCAAGGGCGCGGCAGGCCAGGCGATCCAGTGCGCGAACCTGGCGCTCGGGTTCGACGAGACCGCGGGGCTCTCACTCGCCGGGGTTTGGCCGTGAGCGTGGTGGCGCCGAGGGGCTTCATCGCGGGCGGCGGCCACGTCGGGATCAAGTCATCCGGCGCGCTCGACTGCGCCGTCGTCGCGACGGACTCGCGCGCGCCGGTCAGCGCGGCCGGCACGTTCACGACCAACCGGGCCGCCGCCGCACCGGTCGTCGCCTCTAGGGCGCACCTCACGTCGACGTCGGGGCTCGTGCGAGGCGTCGTGGTCACCTCAGGCAACGCGAACGCCGCAACCGGCCATGCCGGCCGTGCGGGCGCCGAGGGACTGTGCGCGACGGTGGCGACCGAGCTCGGTGCCGACGCCGACGAGATCCTTGTCGCCCAGACAGGCCTCATCGGCGTGCCGTTCGACTTCTCGACCTGCGACGCCGCGCTGGCGGGATTGTGCGGTGCGCTGGGCTCGACGCCGCAGCACGGCGAGCGGGCCGCCGAGGCGATCCTCACGACCGACACCCGGGTCAAGACGTTCGTTCGAGCACGAGACGGCTTCACGGTCGGCGCGATGGCGAAGGGCGCCGCGATGCTTGCGCCGAACATGGCGACGATGCTCGCGGTGATTACGACCGACGCCGAGTGCGATCCCACGATGCTCTCGTCACTCCTCTTCGACGCCGTGGCACGGACCTTCAACCGCCTCCACGTCGACGGCGCGACGTCAACGAACGACACCGTGTTCGTGCTCGCCTCGGGAGCTGCGGGCCCGGTCGCCCCCCGTCTCCTCGGTGAGTCACTCCGCGAAGCGTGCGCGTCGCTCGCCCAGCAGATGGTGGACGACGCCGAGGGGTCCACCAAGACGGCGACGGTCACGGTCAGCGGGGCGACGTCCGACCACGAGGGCCACCTCGGCGCGCGAGCAGTGGGCGGCTCGCTGCTCGTCAAGTGCTCCCTCAACGGCGCCGACCCCTACTGGGGGAGGGTCGTCTCTGAGCTCGGCTCAGCCGGCATCGCCTTCGAGCTCGATCGCGTGGCCGTTCGCTACGGCGGGATCGCGGTCTGCGAACAGGGCGAAGGGGTCGTCCACGACGCCGATGCCGTGGCACGGCACCTCGCGGGCCGCCACGTGTCGATCGAGTGCGACCTCGGGCTTGGCTCGGGCGTCGGCTCGGTCCTGTGCTGCGACCTCGGCCCCGGCTACCTCGACGAGAATCGGACCACGTCGTGATGACTGACGCGAGGAGCCGACCCGCCGACGTCGCGGCGGTCCTCATCGAGGCGCTGCCCTACATCCGGCGGTTCGCGGGCGCCGTCGTGGTCATCAAGTTCGGCGGCGCTGCGCTCGCGGGGTCGAGCGACACGGCGAGCGCGCTGAGCTCGTTCGCCGAGGACGTCGCGCTCCTTCGCTCCGTGGGGCTCGCCCCAGTCGTCGTCCACGGCGGCGGTCCCCAGATCGCCGAGCTGCTCGGCCGACTCGGGATGGACAGCGAGTTCCGCGACGGGCTTCGCGTCACGGACGCCGAGACACTGGACATCGCACGGATGGTCCTC
>DATBQT010000219.1:0-9991 GCA_036560685.1 Acidimicrobiales bacterium | reverse complement strand
CCCAGGCGCCACGCCGCGAGCGTCCAGGACCTGACCGAGGACGAGTCGGCGTCGCTGTGGGGCGCGACGACCAGGGCCCTTCGCGCGCTCGAGGTGGCCTACCACCCCGACGGCGCCAACCTCGGCGCCAACCTCGGGCGTGCCGGCGGCGCCGGCATCCCGGGGCACCTGCACCTCCACGTGCTGCCGCGCTGGGGCGGCGACACCAACTTCATGACCACGGTGGCCGAGACCCGCGTGCTCCCAGAGGCCCTCGAGGACACCTTCGCCAAGCTCAAGGCCGCCTTCGAGGGCCTCGCATGACCAGCGCACACAGGCACGAGGGGGCAGTGCCGAGCAGCCGCCACGAGAGCCGGTACCATTGGTGAACCGCGGACGCGGGCCGCTCGACGAGGCCACGGCCTCTCGGGCAGGGAGGACCGATGTTTGACGGACGGTTCCGAAAGACCGTCGACAGGAGCACCGAGCCAGTAGGCCGAGCGCTCCAACGAGCAGGTGTCACCGCCGACATGCTGACGGCGACGGGGCTTCTCTCCGCGACCGGCGCCGCGATCGCCATCGGCGCGGGCCTGTTCCCGCTCGCGATCGGACTCCTCATCCTCACGGGGGCGCACGACCTGTTCGACGGCGCGGTCGCCAAGGCCGCGGGCACGGTGTCGGTCCGCGGCGCCTTCTTCGACTCGGTGACCGACCGCATGGCCGACGCCCTGTTGCTGGGCGGCGTCGCCTGGTACCTCATCTCGCACGGCGGCGGCCACGTCGTCCTGCTTCCGTTCGCGATCCTGTCCGTGACGTTCCTCGTCTCCTACGAGCGCGCCAAGGCGGAGTCGCTGGGGATCCCAGCCAAGGGTGGCCTCATGGAGCGCGCCGAGCGGATGATCCTGCTCGGGATCGCGCTGCTGTCCGCAGCGATCCTCGTGCCCGTGCTGTGGGTGCTGTTCGTGCTCACCACACTGACCGCGGCCGGACGGTTCCAGCGGATCTGGGTGGCCGCCGGCAGGCCCGACCGCTCGGTGCCCTCGCGCCCCCGGTCCTTCGTCCGGCGGCCCGCAGGTGCGGGCGCGCGCGTGCAGGACCGATCGTTCGCGGCCGTCGCGCGGTGGCGGACGGTCCGCATCGAGGCCAGGTCGCGTGCACGCGGTCGCCGCGAGGCGCGCGAGCACCGCCGGGCGAATCGGACGCATAGCTCTGACGCGTGAGGCTGCGGGCCCGTCTGTGGGCGTTCCGCATCCTCGGTGGGCTGCTCGAGCGACTGCCTGAGCGAGTCGACGTGGCCGTCGCCGAGTCGATCTTCGACGTGGTCGGTCGCGCGCCGGCATGGCAGCGCTCCGCGCTCCGCGACAACCTCGCGACCGCGCTCGCCGGCGGCTGCGCGGACGAGCTCGACCCCGTCGTCCTCAACCGCATGCTGGCGCGATCACTGATCGGCTACGGCCGGTACTGGGCGGAGGGAGCGAAGCTCCCGGCCATGCCGACGGGCGAGGTCACCGCGAGGATCCGCTTCGCCGAGGGCGGCCACCACCTCCGAGACGCCGTCGCACGGGGCAAGGGCGTCATCATGGCGCTGCCGCACATCGGCAGCTGGGAGTGGGGCGGGATGTTCCTCGCGGACATCGGCTGGCCGATGACCGCCGTCGCCGAGCGCCTCGAGCCGCCCGAGCTCTTCGAGTGGTTCGCCGAGAAGCGCGAGCGAATGGGGCTCGGGATCGTGCCGCTCGACGACGGCGCAGGCGGCGCGGTCGCCAAGGTGCTGCGCGCCGGAGGCGTCGTCGGGCTGCTGAGCGACCGCGACCTCCAGGGCAACGGCGTCCAGGTCGAGCTGTTCGGACGTCCGACGACCGCCCCCGGGGGACCAGCGACGCTGGCGTTCCGCACGGGCGCCACGCTGCTGTGCGCCGCGGTCTACAGCGGGCCGGGCAGGGACCACCACGTGATCGTGACGCCCCCCGTCGACACCACCCGCCAGGGGGGGCTGCGAGCCGACGTCGCGCGGGTCACCCAGGACGTGACCACCGAGCTCGGCTGGCTGATCCGTCGCGCCCCAGAGCAGTGGCACGTGCTCCAGCCGATCTGGCCGCCGCACCCGTGACGACGACGCCCGATCGCGTCGCGATGGTCAGCCCCTACGCGCTGAGCGTCCCAGGGGGGGTCCAGTCACAGGTCAGGGGGATGGCGCGCGACCTCGCTGGACGCGGCATCGACGTCGTCGTGTGCTCGCCGGGCACCCAGGACCCCTCGCTCGTCGACGCCGGCGTCGCGCACGTCGCGGTCGGGGGCGTCCTCGCGGTCCCCGCGAACGGCTCTCGCGCCCCCGTGACGCTGTCGCCGAGCGCGTCGCGCACGTTCGCGTCCGTCGCCTCGACGCTCCGCGGGGGAGTGGTCCACGTCCACGAGCCCTTCGCCCCGATCGCCGCCTACGGCATCCTGCGGGCGCACCGCCGTCCCGTCGTCGCCACGTTCCACCGCGGCGGCGGTGGACCGGCGTACGTGGCGGGGCGCTCGGTCATCAAGCGCCTGGCGGCGGGGATCGACGTCGCGACCGCCGTGAGCGAGCATGCAGCCGCGACGATCGCCGACGCGGCGGGCATCACGACCGAGGTGCTGTTCAACGGCTTCGAGATCGACCGAATCAGCGCGGCGACCGCGTGTCCGACCGAGGCGCCGACTGTGCTCTTCGTGGGCCGCCACGAGCCGCGAAAGGGCCTGGCGACGCTGCTCGAGGCGTTCAGCTCCATCCCCCTGCCGATCGAGTGCTGGGTCCTGGGTGACGGCCCGCAGACCGCGGCGCTGCGCCGACAGTACGACGCGGATCGACGGATCTCGTGGCTCGGCGCGCTCGGCGATGACGACAAGTTCTCGCGCATGAAGGGCGCCGACGTCCTGTGCGTGCCGTCGATGGGCGGGGAGAGCTTCGGGCTCGTCCCACTCGAGGGCATGGCCGCCGGGACCGCCGTCGTGGCGTCGGACATTCCCGGCTACCGAGAGGCAACGGCAGGCAACGCGACGCTCGTTGCCCCCGGCGACGCCGATGCGCTCGCCGTTGCGCTGCGACACGCGATCGAGCACCCCGCAGCGAAGAAGGCGCTCGACGCAGCCCGCGCCCACGCAGCGCACTGGTCCATCCACTCGCTCGTCACCAGCTACCTCGAGCTGTACGAAAAGGCAGCGGCGCACTTCGACACCCTCGTGCGCTGACGCGACAGGCATCGAGCTGCGTCGAGCGCCAGACGCTGGAGCATGGCTCGTCAGCGGTAGCCTCGCAGCGTGGCCGCCGTCGATCATGAGACCGCAGCGACGTGGTCGGGGCAGTACGGCGTGACCGACGCCGAGCGAAAGGCGAACCGCCGCGTCGCGCTCTTCGTGCCGCTGCTCCCGCTCGCGTTCCTGGGCATCTTCGGCTGCATCGCCGGGGGGTGCCTTGCCGCCGTGGGCGCGGTCGGCCTCGGCGTCGTCGTGGTCGTCGCGGGATTCATCCTCGGCGGGATCGTGGTCGGGGCAGGGCTCCTCGCCGCTCCAGTGCACGTGGAGCGGCTGGTAGGTGCGCACCGCGTGCCGGACGGCACGGCGCCACGGGTCGAGAACCTCGTCGAAGGGCTCTGCGCGACGTTCGGCGTCGCGCATCCCCCGCTGTACGTCGTCGAGGACCCACGGATCAACCTGGCGATGATCGCCACGCCGGCCGGTGCGGTGATGGTCGTCACGCGAGGGCTTCTCGAAGGCCTCGACCTCATGGAGCTCGAGGGCGTCATCGCCCACGGACTCGCGCACCTGCGCCTCGACGCGGTGCGACGCGGGACGCTCGCCGCGACCCTGCCGAGCTTCCTCGGCACCGACTCGATCCGCCATCGCCTCGCTGGATGGGGACGCCTCCTGCGAGCTGACGAGGTGGCGGCGGTGTCGGTTCGCTACCCCGTCGCGATCGCGGGCGTGCTCGAGCGCTGCGTCGCCCAGCCGCCCCCCGAGCCGTCGTCGCCCTTCGCCTCGGAGCGCTTCGCGCGCACCCGCTGGCTGTGGTTCGACCCGATGCCCGAGGACGAGACCGACACCGTCGGACAGCCCGATGCGCCTGCGGTGCGGGCACAAGCGCTCGCAGAGTGGTGAGGCACCCCCGGTAACATCGTGTGATGGCACCATCCCGTGACGACCGAGTCGTCGGCTCCACGAACGTCAAGCGAGGCCTCGCCGACATGCTGCGAGGGGGCGTCATCATGGACGTCGTCACGCCCGAGCAGGCCAAGGTCGCCGAAGACGCCGGCGCCGTCTCGGTCATGGCGCTCGAGCGCGTGCCCGCGGACATCCGCCGCGACGGGGGCGTCGCGCGCATGAGCGACCCCGAGATGATCCGGGGCATCCAAGAGGCCGTCACGATCCCGGTCATGGCCAAGGCGCGCATCGGCCACTTCGCAGAGGCCCAGGTGCTCCAGGCGCTCGGCGTGGACTACATCGACGAGTCAGAGGTCCTCACGCCCGCCGACGAGGCCCACCACATCGACAAGTGGGCGTTCACCGTCCCGTTCGTGTGCGGCGCGACCAACCTCGGCGAGGCGCTCCGCCGCATCGCCGAGGGCGCCTGTCTGATCCGCTCCAAGGGCGAGGCGGGCACGGGCAACATCGTCGAAGCGGTCCGGCACCTGCGCGACATCCTCGGGGCGATGCGGCGGCTCGCGGCGATGGATGACGCCGAACGCTACGCCGCGGCCAAGGACCTCCAAGCCCCGCTCGCGCTCGTCATGGAGGTCGCCGAGACCGGCGCGCTGCCGGTTCCCCTGTTCTGCGCGGGCGGGATCGCCACCCCTGCCGACGCGGCCCTCGTCCGTCAGCTCGGCGCGCAGGCGGTGTTCGTTGGCTCTGGGATCTTCAAGAGCTCCGACCCCGAGCGCATGGCTCGTGCGATCGTCGAGGCCACGACGCACTTCGACGACGCGGACCTCGTCGCAAAGGTCTCAACCGGCCTCGGGCCGGCGATGCGCGGCGAGGAGCTCGGCGACCTCTCAGAGCGCCTCGCACTCCGCGGCTGGTAGCCGTGCGCGTCGGCGTCCTCGCCATCCAAGGCGAGGTCACCGAGCATCGTCACGCGCTGGGCGAGCTCGGCGTGGCGTCGGTCACCGTCCGCACTCCCATCGAGCTCGACCTCGTCGACGCGATCATCCTCCCTGGTGGTGAGTCCACGACGATCTCGCACCTCTTGGTGACGTCGGGCCTCGAGGGGCCGCTCGCCGAGCGGCTGCGCGAGGGGATGCCAGCCTTCGGCACGTGCGCGGGGCTCGTCTTGCTGTCGTCCGTGATCACTGACGGGCGCGACGACCAGCACGCGCTCGGGCTCTTGGACGTGACGGTGCGGCGCAACGGCTACGGCCGCCAGATCTCGTCGTTCGAGTCGAGCTGCGAGGTCACCGGCGTCGGCACGGTGCCGACGGTCTTCATCCGCGCCCCGCGCGTCCTGCGCGACGGGCCGTCCGTCGAGGTGCTGGCCTCCATCGATGTGGGCGACGGCGCGCACCCCGTGGTCGTCCGCCAGGGGTCCGTGCTCGGCGCGTCGTTCCACCCCGAGCTCACCGCGCACCGGGGGATGCACGGCCTCTTCTTGGAGCTGGCGGCCTCTGGGTCCGCCGTAGCCCACCGCTAGCATCGGTCGCCGCAGGCCGAGGAGGGTCAGATGTCCGGCCACTCGAAGTGGGCGACGACGAAGCATCGCAAGGGCGCCCAGGACGCCGCCCGGGCGAAGCTGTTCGCCAAGCTCATCCGCCAGGTGGAGGTGGCCGCACGCGAGGGCGGCAGCGACGTGACCTCGAACGCCACGCTGCGCACGATGTTCCAGAAGGCGAGGGACGGCTCGGTGCCGCTCGACACGATCGAGCGCGCGATCAAGCGCGGGACGGGCGAGCTCGACGGCGTGCGCTACGAGCCGGTGACCTACGAGGGCTATGGGCCCGGCGGGGTCGAGATCCTCGTCGAGTGCCTGACCGACAACCGCAACCGCACCGGCGCCGAGATGCGGAGCCTCTTCTCCAAGAACGGTGGCTCGATGGCTGAGCCCGGGGCGGTGGCCTGGCAGTTCGAGCGAAAGGGGCTGATCGAGGTCGGACGCGACGTCGACGAGGACCACCTCATGGAGCTCGCAACCGACGCGGGCGCCGAGGACATGGAGACCGACTCGGACGGCTTCTCGATCACGACGGCCCCCGGGGACCTGGCCTCGGTGCGCGAGGCGCTGGAGGCCGCCGGCGTGACGGTGAAGAGCGCGGAGCTCACGATGCTCCCGACCGCGACCGTTTAGATCCGCGATGACGGGGACGCAAAGCGGGTGCTTCGGCTGATGGACGCGATCGACGACCACGACGACGTCCAGAGCGTGCACGCCAACTTCGACATCCCCGAGTCCGTCCTCGCCGCCTACGACGGGTAATCCCGGGCGCCGCGACGTGCTTCCGGTACAGTCGAACACATGTTCGTCTTGGGCATCGACCCCGGCCTGACGAGGTGCGGCTACGGACTGGTGCGACGCGAGGCCGGATCGAGCGCCCTCTCGGCCGTGGCAGCCGGCACCCTCGAGACCGCGCCCGACGCCCCGATCGAGCGGCGGCTCTTCGAGCTCTCCGCCGCGATCGGCGAGCTGCTGTCCCAGTACCACCCGGCCGCGGTCGTGGTCGAGCGCGTCTTCTTCCAGACGAACGTCAAGACGGCGACGAGCGTGGCCCAGGCGAGCGGGGTCGCCCTCGCTGCCGCCGGGGCGCACGGCTGCGAGGTCGCCCAGTACACCTCCAACGAGGTCAAGCTGGCGATCGTGGGCTACGGCGCCGCAACCAAGCGCCAGGTCCAGACGATGGTGGCGCGCCAGTGCGGGCTGACCGGGCCCCCGCCGCCGCCCGATGCTGCCGACGCCCTCGCGCTCGCGGTCTGCCACCTCGTGGGGTCGTCGCTGCGCGATGCCGTGCGCACCGCGGAGGCCCGCCGATGATCGGCGCCCTCCGGGGCCAGCTCGCCACGCGGCTCCCCGACGGCAGCGCCATCGTGGACGTGAACGGGGTGGGCTACCGCGTGTCGCTCACCCCGAGGACGCTCGCGAGCACGCCGGTCGGCGCGGAGGTCGACCTCGCCGTGCACACCCATGTCCGCGACGACGCGATCGTGCTCTACGGGTTCGTCGACAACCGTGAGCGTGACTGCTTCGAGGCGCTGATCGGCGCGCCGGGGGTGGGTCCCACCTTGGCCCTGGCGGTGCTCAGCACCCTCGGCCCCGACGCGCTCGCGACGGCGCTCGCAACCGACGACGTCGACTCGCTGTGCGCGGTTCCGGGCGTCGGGCGCAAGACGGCCGCGCGCCTCCTCTTGGAGCTGCGCGGCCGACTGCTGGCGGCGGACACCACGATCGACGACGGCGACCAGCCGTCGGTGCGCAGCGAGGTTCGCGGCGCGCTGGGCGAGCTCGGCTACACCGCCGAGGAGGTCCGTCGTGCGCTCGACCAGTTCGACGACTCGGCGAGCGTGGAGGACGCGCTCCGCCAGGCCCTCAGGACCCTGTCGCGTCGATGACACCCACGCGCAAGGAGCTGCTGGACACCGACGTGCCGGTCGAGGCCCCCCGGCCCGTCGACCCCGTCGCCGCACCACCCGAGGAGACCGATGAGGCGGGCCTTCGCCCGCGGACGCTGAGCGAGTTCGTCGGCCAGCCCGACCTCGTCGAGCACCTGTCGATCGTGCTGGAGGCGGCCCGTCGCCGCGGCCATCCCTCGGACCACCTGCTCTTCGCGGGCCCCCCGGGCCTCGGCAAGACGACGCTCGCCGGCATCGTCGCCCAGGAGATGGGCGTCGGCCTGCGGGTCACGTCGGGACCGGTGCTCGCCCGCGCCGGCGACCTCGCCGCGACGCTGACGGACCTCCAAGAGGGCGACGTGCTGTTCATCGACGAGATCCACCGGCTCGCAAGGGCGGTCGAGGAGGTCCTCTACCCGGCCATGGAAGAGGGCCAGCTCGACGTCATGCTCGGCAAGGGGCCGACGGCGCGCTCGCTGCGGCTGGATCTGCCTCGCTTCACGCTCGTCGGGGCGACGACGAGGACGGGGCTCGTGGCCGGGCCGCTGCGCGACCGCTTCGGGTTCGTCGGGCGCCTCGACCTCTACGACGCCGCCGACCTCGAGCGGATCGTCGCGCGTTCGGCGCGGCTGCTCGGCATCTCGCTCACCGCAGGCGGCGCGGAGGAGATCGCCAAGCGCAGCCGCGGGACGCCGCGAATCGCCAACCGGCTCCTGCGTCGCGTCCGTGACGTGGCGGAGGTCCGGGCGCACGGGGAGATCACGCGGGAGGTCGCGGCCGAGGGACTCGCCCTGTTCGGCGTCGATGAGCTCGGCCTCGACAAGATCGACCGCGCGATCCTCGAGATCCTCGCGGTGCGCTTCGACGGGAACCCGGTGGGGCTCACCACGCTCTCCCATGCCGTGGGCGAGGAGACCGAGACCGTCGAGGAGGCCTACGAGCCCTTCCTGATCCGCCAGGGGTTGCTGCACCGGACACCGAGGGGACGCGTCGCGACGGATCGGGCCTTCGCGCACCTCGGCGTCGTGCGTGGCAACGGCAGGATGCTCTAGGCCGAGCCAAAGGACGTGACCCTGCTCGGCTAGGGTTCGCAAGGTCCAATCGGGAGGAATGAATGTCGGAGTTGCTGGCCAATGACGTCGTCTTGGCAGCGGCAAAGGCGAAATCCTCGGGGTCGTCGCTCTTCATCTTCGTGCTGGTGGGGCTGTTCGGCCTCTTCTACTTCTTCGTCCTGCGACCGCGGTCCCAGAAGGCCCGCCAGTCACGAGAGCAGGTCAAGACGGCCCAGGTCGGAGACGAGATCATGACCATCGGCGGGCTGGTCGGCACGATCGTCTCCGAAGAGGGCGACCGCGTCACGGTGTCGACCGGCAACGGCACCGAGCTCGTCTTCCTGCGCCAGGCGATCCGCTCGAAGATCGAGCCGAAGGTCCCCGACGCCGAGGCGGACAGCGAGTTCCAAGGACCGCCGCCGGGTTTCGGGGCCGAGCCCTCAGGTGAGCCGAACGAGCCCACAAGCGAGGAGCCAGAGTCCAAGTGACCGCAGTGCCAGGCAGCTCGCGTCGGCGCCGCAGCATGGTGGTCAGCCTCATCTTGATGCTGGTCATCTCGTTCGGGTCGTTCTTCGCCGTCCTCGCAGCGGGGTGGTCGCCGCGTCTCGGCCTCGACCTCGCCGGGGGGACCGAGCTCATCCTCACGCCGGCCACCGGCCACACGATCTCGGCGTCGCAGCTCAACGAGGCAGAGACGATCATCCGCAACCGCGTCGCGGGCATCGGGGTATCGGGCTCCACCGTGCAGGTCCAGGGCAACCCCCCGCAGATCATTGTCCAGGTGCCGGGCGTCGACAACGGCCGCCAGCTCCAGCGCGAGATCGCGTCGACGGCACAGCTCCTCTTCCGCCCGGTGGTCTGCTTCGCGGTCCCCTACGTCAAGCCGACTGGCAAGACCAAGATCGGCAATACCGCGCACCTGCCGGCGTGCGATCCGCCGTACGTCCTGTCGAAGCAGAACATCAACGTCGTCCCGAACTCGAACGACGTCAACGGCTACACCTCGAACAACATCCCCGCGGACCCCAAGTACGCCAACTACCCCTCGACGATTCCGACCCAGGACGTGGCCCTCAGGCCGGCGCTGCTGCCGGGTCTGCCAACGGCCCAGGGGACGGCCCGCTACGTGCTCTTCCCGGCGGTCATGACGGGCAACGTCGTCTCGGGCGCGCAGGCCCAGCAGGACTCGACGGGCGCATGGGTCGTCAACTGCACCCTCACCTCCCAGGGCAGCGTCCAGTGGGACCACTACTCGCAGCAGTACTTCCACCAGTTCATGGGGATCGAGCTGGATGGCATCGTCCAGTCCGCGCCGCTCATTCTGCCGGCGCAGGCATCGTGGACCTCCTTCAACGGCCAGGTCTCGATCTCGGGGAACCTCACGCAGGCGGACGCGAACACCCTCG
>DATBQT010000218.1:0-2547 GCA_036560685.1 Acidimicrobiales bacterium | reverse complement strand
GCACCCGCCGCTACCGCCAGTACTACGCCCACGCCCTCCCGGGCCCCTCCCAGCTGCGCTCGCGGGCGGCCGCCCTGGCCTACCTCGAGCGCCACCCGCTCGTGAGCGTCGTCGTGGTCGCGGCCAGAGGCGAGCTCGCCCGGACGCTCGTCACCTTGGACGCCCAGGTCTACGACCGCACCGAGGTCCTCGTCGTGACCCCCCGCGCGGTGCGCTGCGACCCGTCGGTCCAGGTGCTCGAGGCGACCGGCACCGACGAGGCGCTCGCCAACGCCGGGGTGGCCGCGGCGAGCGGCGAGTTCGTGGTCGTCTGCGAGGCGGGCGACCTCTTGGCCCCCCACGCGGTCTGCGACCTCGTCACGGCCCTCCAGGACGGGGCCGACGCCGCCTACGGCGACGAGGACCGCTACGACGAGGACCACGAGCACCACGACGGGCACCTCAAGCCCGCGCGCTTCGGGCACGAGACGCTCCTCAGCTACGACGTGGTGGGCGCGCCCCTGCTGGTGCGCACCGCCCTCTACCGAGAGCTCGGCGGCCTCGACGCGGCGACCGCCCCGGTCGCCGCCCACGACTTCGCGCTGCGGCTGTCGGAGCGCACCGGGCGGCTCAACCACGTCGCCGAGGTGCTGCTGAGCCGCCCCGCCAAGCAGGCGCCCGACCCCTTCGACGCGACGGCCGCCACGATCCCGGTCGTGACCCGCGCCCTCGCGCGCCGGGGGGCCGTCGCCACCGTCGGGGGCGGCGACGTGCTCCCGTCGGTGCGCTACACCGTGCAGCCCCCGGCGCCGCTGCCGAGCGTGGCGATCGTGGTGCCGACGAGGGACCGCCTGGACCTCTTGGCGGCGTGCCTGGACTCGGTCGAGCGGCGCACCACCTACCCCGACTACTCGATCGTCATCTGCGACAACGACTCGATCGAGGCCGAGACCCTGGACTGGATGGCGGCCAGCCCCCACACCGTCGTGCGCTGCCCGGGGCCGTTCAACTACGCGACGATCGTCAACCGCGGCGTCGCCCACACCGACGCGGACTTCGTCGTCACGTTGAACAACGACACGACCATCGCGACGCCGGACTGGCTCGAGCGCCTCGTCGGGCTGTGCTCGCTCGACGGCGTCGGCTCGGTCGGGGTCAAGCTGCAGTTCCCCGACGGGCGACTCCAGCACGAGGGGGTGGGCATCATCCCTTTGCCCGTGCACCTCAGCCGCGACGTCAACTACGACGAGCCGGACCGCTGGCTCACCTCCACGCGCGACGCCGCCGCGGTCACCGGCGCCTGCCAGATCGTCCGCACCGAGGCCTGGCGTGCGCTCGGCGGGCTCGACGAGCGCCTCGCCGTCGCGTTCAACGACGTCGACTTCGGGATGCGGCTCTGCCAGGCGGGCTGGCGCGTCGTCTACACCCCCGAGGTCGTCCTGGGCCACCGCGAGAGCGCCTCGCGCGGCGACCTGCACCCGCCCGCGGACGAGGCGCTGCTCATCGCGCGCTGGGACCTGCTCGGCGACTTCGTGGACCCCTCGATGCCCCCGGCGGTGCGCCTGTTCACGACGCGCGTCGAGCTCGACGTCCCCGCACCCGGCCGCTGACCGAGTACGTCACCGGCGCGGGCCACCGCGCGCGGCAGCCCTCAGCGTCGTGCGAAGACGGCGAGCGCGAGCTCACCGCCGTGGCGCATCGTGAAGCGGAGGTCTCCGAGCCGGCGCCACCCGGTCGCCTCGTAGAGCGCGACAGCGCCCGCGTCGCTCGTGACGACGTCGAGCACCGCGACGAGCCCACGCGCCTCGGCCGCGCCGACGGCGACGTCGAGCAGGCGCCGCGCGACACCGAGGCGCCGGGCGCTCGGGGCGACCATGAGCCGCGCGACGAACCCGAGGCGATCGGGCTCGACACCGAGCTCGCGGGCAGCGAGTTCGAGTGACGGCGGCGCAGAGCGCGGGCGGAGCATGACGTGGCCCACCAGCTCGGCTCCGAGCGCCGCCACCCACGCGCCGATCGCGTCGTCGGGCGCCACGAACGCCGCGAGCCCGCCGTCGCCGAGGAACGCGGGGTAGCCGTCGAGGCGGTGCACCTCCGTCGCGAGCGCGACGCAGGCGTCGAGGTCGTCGTGCGTCCGGTCTCGGACGCGATCGGCCGGGGTCGCGTCGTGCATCGCGGGGAGTCTTGCGCGACCGCGCCGCAGCCCCGTCGCCTCCGTCCGGTCCGTACGGGTTTCGTCGCTACGATCACCCGTCGTGGCTGACCGCGCCGCGACGCGGGGCGCGTCGACCGAGCGGCCCTGCGAGGAGATCGCGCGCCTCCGGCTCGAGCTGGCCGCCCGGCGCTACGACGCGTTCCTGTCGGCGGTCCTCGCCGTGACCCTGCGGACCTGGGTCGCCCGTGCCCTCGGCGCTGCACGCGCCCGTGTGCTCGGCGCGTCGCTGCGGTGCGCGCGCTCCCTGGCGGTCCGCCTCGCCCCGCCGGGCACCGCGCGGAGGACCGCGGCGCGCGCGGTGGTGGGGAGCGCGCTGCGCGCGCGCCGGGGCGCGGCCCCGGGGTCGTCACGCA
>DATBQT010000217.1:0-3734 GCA_036560685.1 Acidimicrobiales bacterium | reverse complement strand
TGCTTGCTCCACGGCGCCCTTCACTTTGAGCGCCCTCGCTCGCCACTCCCTGCTACTCCGCCGACCGCGCGACCTCGCCGTTGATGAAGCAATCTGGAAGACTTCACGGATGATCAATGCCGTACACACGCTGATCTATGCCGACGACCCGGAAGCGGCGCGTTCGTTCTTCCGCGACGTCCTCAACCTCCCCGTCGTGGACGACGGAGGAGGATGGCTCATCTTCAAGCTGCCGCCCGCCGAGCTCGGCGTGCACCCGACTGAAGGCGGGTCGATGGCGACGGACACGATGCGGCTCAGCCTCATGTGCGACGACATCGAAGCCACCGTTCGCGAGCTTGAGGCCAAAGGTGTCGAGCTCCTCTCGCCGGTCGAGGACTTCGGCTATGGGCTCGTGACCACCATCCGCGTGCCAGGTGGCGCGACGCTCGACCTCTACGAGCCGCACCACGCGACCGCGTTCGACCTCAAGGGCTGAGCTCGCCCACGCGCTTGACGAGCTATGCGAGCGCTCCGACGGCGGTCGCGAATGCGTCGGAGCGCTCCTCCCAGTTGCGGAACTGCGAGAAGCTCGGTGCCGCAGGGGACAGGAGGACCACTCCTGATCCGTCGAGCCACCTGACGGCGGTGTGCACCGCCACAGCGACGTCGGGAGCCGACTCGACGGTGACGCCGCCACGTTCCGCCACGAGCGCCCCGATCGCTGGTCCGTTGTCCGGAAGGGTCACAACCAGCGTGTCGCCGCGGCGCGCGCAGATGACCTCGGCGAGGCTCGAGTAGTCAACGCCGCGGTCGTGGCCACCGACGAGGAGTGCGATGCGCTGGGTCCCGAGTGCCCCGAGCGCGGCGATCGTCGGCAGCGGGTTGGTCGCGAGGGAGTCGTCCACGAACCTGACGCCACCATGCACCGCAATGGTGCGGAACCGGCCGCGGAGCCGCTCGTAGCCCTGGGCCGCAGCGACGAGCAGCCCCTGGTCGTCGCTGCCCGGGACACCGGCGGCGCGAAGCGATACCGCGGCGACCGCTGCGTTCTGCTCGCCGTGACGGCCCTCGAGCCCGAGCGCCCCGGCGAGTGCGACGTCGCCGTCATGGACCCACGTCACCTCGCCGCCAAGCTGCTCGCGGTGCTCGCGGAGCGCGGGCGAGTCGGCGACGATCGTGTGCCGCGCACCGGGCTGCCGGGTGAGCGACAGCTTGTCTGCGTGGTACCGCTCCGGTGAGCCGTGCCAGTCGACGTGGTCCACCCCGAGGGCGGTCACCGCGACGACCGCGGGGGAGTGCGCGACGTCGGTCGCCTGGAAGCTCGACGTCTCGACCACCACGAGCTGTCCGTCCAGGTCCAACGACGCGTCGAAGGGCGGCGCACCGAGGTTCCCAACGGCGACTGCGGGCGTGCCGAGGCGGGACGCGAGGTGCGCGATGACCGTCGTGACGGTGGACTTGCCCTTCGTGCCGGTCACGCAGATGACGCGGTCACGGTCGGCCTCTTCGAGCCACATGCCCACGCCACCGAGCACCGGCACGCCGCCACGAAGCAGCGCGGCGACGTCGTCGCGGTAGCGCGAGATGCCGGGCGACTTGACCACTGCGTCGCAGGAGGCCAGCGCGGCGCGCCCGCCGTCGTCAGTGGCGAGGACGCCGGCTTCGCCGGTTGCGCCGGGGTCGTCGTCGACGACGATGAGCTCGCAGCCGAGCGCCTCGAGCCTGGTGCGCGCCGCGCGGCCTTCGACCCCGAGCCCGAAGATGCCGACGCGCCGCCCCGCGAGGTCGCTAAACGAGGTCGCGTGCCGCATCGCGCTCCGGTGCGTTGGTCGGCCCGTGGGGCTTGAGCAGCGCCTCGAGCGGTCGTGCGCCCGGGCACCGCGCTGCGAGTGCTGCGAGCGCCGGCTGATCGGCGCGGTCACCGCGCGCCGCTGTCGCGACGAGCGCCGTCGCGCACTCGTCGACGTCGCCGACGCACTCGAAGGGCTTCGGATTGGCCGCGAGCCCGACCAGGACCTCGAGGTCGTGGACCTTCGCGGGGTCGGTGATCGGCTCGTGGCCGCCGAAGAGTGCCTCGAGCTGGGATCGTGACGCGAACGGCGAGAGGATCAGGTCGATGAACAGGCACTTGTCGCACTGGCCGCACCACGTCGCGGCTCGCGTCGCTTCGTCCTGGCGGAAGGCACGATTGCAGCTCATGAACGAGTCGAAGTACTCAGGGAGCGCCATGAACTCCCTCGCCACCCACAGCTCGGACCGGTCTCGCAGCGCGCTGTAGTACGAGAGCGCGCCTCCGACCCGGTCGTGCAGCCACGACCGGAGCAGCTCTTCGAACTCCCACGACTTCGACCACTGGTGGTTGACGTCGCGGCCGTTCGCGACGAGGTTGGGCGACGACGCGGAGCGCTCGTTGCTCATGATCACCGACGCTCGGCCCTGTCCCCACGCGGCGATGACCGCCAGCGCGGACAGGATCCCGGTCACCGGGACGTGTCCGTTGAGCCAGCCGCGCTCTTGGGACTCGAACAGTGCGGAATCGAGCCGCCTCGAACAGCGAACGACAGTGCGCCCGGTCCGCGACGCGGGCTGCTCGATCGCGGCGAATGAGTCACCGCCAGGAGAGACGATGAACAGGGCGGCGTCGTCCGTGGCGGTCGCCGCCGTCACGATCGAGTCGATCCCTCCCCCGAAGGGAATGAGGGGCCCACCACCCTTCGACTCAGGGCTCGCGGCGCCACGTCGCTCGCGCAACGTGCCGGTGAGCTCGACGTCACTCAGGTCGAGGTTGTTGCGGTAGGCGAACTCGCCGAGCCCCCCACGGATGGCCTGGGTGACCAGCTCGCTGTTCGCGTCGTCGAACCAGTCACCGAGGTCCACCGTCCTCGCGGCCCCGGTCTTGTAGTACGAGAGCCCCGCGAGCAAGAAGTAGCCGAGCTCGAGGCCGTGCAGGTCGCTGAGCTCGACGGTGTCGTCGAACGTTGCGACCTCGGTGAACGCGACGCCGTCGCTGCGGTAGTGGCACGTGATCGTCCGCGCCGACGTGTCGACCACCGGGTGGTCGTAGAAGAAGGTGTCCGCGCGGTCGGGGCTGGTCACCGCCACAATGCTAGGAGCGGCCGTGCGTGAGCCTCGCCGCGAGCGCGAACCGCCCGCAGGGTCGCGCTGCTCGATCGCTGAAGAAGGTCGCACCGCCGTCGGTGTGATGGGCGACCTTGATGATGTGTGACGGGTCCACGCCCGCGCGCTCGAGCTGCAGCGCGTTCGCCGCGCGTAGGTCGGCGAGGAATCGGCCGGTCCCGTCGGGTGTGACCGCATCGGCGCACCCCGCGCGCGTCAGCGCGTCGGCCACCTCGGCACCCACCTGGTAGGCACGTGGCGAGATGCACGGGCCGAGGACCGCGTGACAACGCGCCGCGCTGGCCCCGAGCGCCACGGCGGCGTCGACCGCGGCTGCCGCGACGCTCGACGCCGTCCCCCGCCACCCGGCATGCGCGACCACGAGCACGTGGGCGCGCGCATCGACGACCGCGATCGGAACGCAGTCGGCGACGAGGATGCACAGGGCGACCGCGGGGTCGTCGGTCGCGAGCACGTCCACGTCGCCTGCGACGTCGCCGCGTCGGACAGTCGCCACGCCCGTGCCGTGGACCTGGCGTGCGATCACGAGGTCCGCGGCCGTCAGTCCCATCGCCGCGGCGAGCCGGCCGCGGTTCTCACTGACGGCTGCCGGGTCGTCACCGACGTGGTCGCCG
>DATBQT010000216.1:0-8383 GCA_036560685.1 Acidimicrobiales bacterium | reverse complement strand
ACGTGATCACCGTGGCTCACCGCGGTGTGCCCGCAGCCCTCACCGTGTGCGTGGTCGTGGCCGTCGTGCTCGACGTGGCCGTGCGCGTCGCACTCATCCCAGTGGCCGTCGTGATGGGCGTGGAGGTGCCCGTCGTGGGCGTAGTCGGTGTGGTCGCCGTGCTGGACGGCGACGTGTCCGCAGCCCTCGCCGTGCACGTGGTCGTGCGCCGTGTGCTCATTGTGTGTGGTCGTCATGGTTCCTCTCCTCTTGTGTTTGCGTCAGATGTAGGGCGTCGCTCACGAGGTGCCCGACGTGGACGTCGGCGAGCTCGTACGTGATCTCCGCACCGCGCCGAGTGGTCGACACGAGCCCGGCGTCTCGCAAGACGCGAAGGTGGTGTGACAGGAGCGGCTGGCTGACGTCGCGACCCTCGCGGCGCAGCGCCGTCTGCAGCTCGTGCACGCAGTGCGGCCCTTTTCGAAGCTGGGCCACGACGCCAAATCGGACCTCGGTTGCGAGTGCCTTCAGCAGGTCGACGCCCGCGGCCAGCTCGTCGCGTCTGGTAGTGGTCTGCACGTCTCTCACATTAGCCGGGGTTTATATAAGTGACACTCGATGAAGGCTTATTGATAACCGTTCTCGTTTCTGTTACCGTCCTGCACGGTCAACGAGGGCAGTGCAAGGAGCGCGATGCGAGTCCACAAGCGGAGGCGCCGAGGGGCAACGTGCGGCGGCACGCTGGTGGCGCTCGGGATCCTGCTTGCGGGTTGCGGCTCAGTCGCGTCGGGAAGTGGCTCACACCCCGGGATGATCGCCGTCGTCGCGGCGGAGAACACCTACGGCAACGTGGCGGCGCAGGTAGGAGGCCGCTACGTGGTGATCACGTCGGTCGAGAGCAATCCCAGCACCGACCCGCACACCTACGAGGTGTCGCCCTCGGTCGCCCAAGCCGTGAGCACGGCGAACGTGGTCGTCCAGAACGGGGACGGCTACGACGGATTCATGAACACGATCGAGTCGTCGTCCCCCGACGCGTCCCGCCACGTCGTCGACGTCCAGCACCTGCTCGGGCTGCCGGACACCACGAGCAACCCGCACTTCTGGTACTCGCCAACGACGATGCCGCAGGTGGCCGCGGCCCTGGCTGGGGCATTCTCCGAGGTTATGCCGGCGCACGCCGCGTACTTCGTGGCGAACGCGTCGCGATTCGACGCCTCGCTCGCCCCCTGGCTGCGCGCGATCGCACAGCTCAAGGGGATCGGCGCTGCCACGCCGGTTGCGACGACCGAGCCGGTGGCCGACGACCTGCTCGCGGCGATCGGGGCCACGAACCTCACCCCGATGTCGTTCCAGCTCGACGTGATGAACGGCACCGATCCGTCGCCACAGGACGTCTCGTTCGAGTCGAACCTTCTCACCCAGCACCACGTCAAGGTGCTCGTCTACAACCAACAGGTCACCGACACCCTGACGCAGAGCTTCGTCACCGCGGCCCAGCAGGCACGCGTCCCCGTCGTCGGGGTCTACGAGACCATGCCGACGCCCGGGTACACGTACCAGACGTGGATGCTCGCCGAGACCAAGGCCCTCCAGCGCGCGATTCAGGGCCACGCCTCGACGGCGCACCTCTAGCGATGCGCGACGTGACGGAGCGCTCCGCGGAGATCCTCGCGGTTGAGGGCGTCAGCGTCTCGCTGGGCGGCCGAGAGGTGCTGCACGACGTGAAGTTCCACTTCGGCGCGGGCGAGTTCATCGGGCTCATCGGCTCGAACGGCGCCGGCAAGACGACGCTGCTGCGCGTCATCCTCGGGCTCGTCGAGCCGACTGCGGGCCGGGTGCTCCTCGGCGGCAAGCCGCGCTCGAGGCGCAATCCCCTCGTCGGCTACGTGCCCCAGCAGATCGGACTCGACCCTGATATGCCGATTCGCGCACGCGACCTCGTCGGCATGGGCCTCGACGGCCACCGCTTCGGCATCCCGCTTCCCTCCGCTCGGCGCACGGCGCTGATCGACGAGATGCTCGACGCCGTCGACGCCTTGCGATTCGCCGACTCGCGGGTCGGGAGCCTCTCGGGCGGCGAGCAGCAGCGCGTGATGATCGCCCACGCGCTGATCAGCAGGCCGAGGCTGCTGCTGCTCGACGAGCCGCTCGCGAACCTCGACATCCGAAGCGAGCAGGAGGTCGTTACCCTCGTCGCGGGCATCGCGCGCCAGCAGGGCGTCGCCGTGCTCATCTCGGCGCACGACATGAACCCGCTCCTGCCAGTGATGGACCACGTCGTGTACGTAGCCGCCGGACGCGTCGCGAGCGGACCGACCGACGAGGTCGTGACGACCGAGGCGCTAAGCCGCCTCTATGGACACCGCGTCGACGTGATCCACGTCAACGGGCGCGTCCTCGTCGTCGCCGGACGCGAGAACGAAGGACTCCACGGCGACGGGCATGACCTTGACCAGTTCGCGACGGGCGCGTGACGCTCACCTCCCTCGGCTCGTGGTTCTTCGAGCCGGGCTTCTTCTCGAACTCGCCGGTGCGCGTCGCCCTGACCATTGGCGCAATCGCAGCCGTCGTCTCCGGCGTCGTCGGCGTGTTCACCGTCATGCGGGGCCAGTCGTTCGCCGGCCACTCGCTCGCTGACATCGGCACGGCGGGTGGCTCCGCGGCGTTCCTCGTGGGCGCAAACCCGCTCTACGGCTTCGTGGCGATGAACCTCCTCGCGGCGGGCGCCATGGAGCTGCTCGGCGTGCGCCGGCCCCGTGGCCGTGACGTGGCGACGGGGATCGTGCTCGGGGCGTCCCTCGGGCTGGCGGCGCTGTTCTTGTACTGGGACACGACCTCGACCAGCACGACCGGGGCGACGGTGAACGTGCTCTTCGGTTCGATCTTCACCCTCCCGGCCTCGATGGTGCCCGTCGTCGCGGGCTTCAGCGTCGCCGCGCTCGCCCTGATCGCGGTGCTCTACCGGCCCTTGCTCCTGAGCTCGCTCAGCTCCGACCTTGCGGCCGCCCGAGGGGTGCCGGTGGGACTGGTGGGGCTCGGATTCCTCGTCGCGCTCGCGCTCGCCGTCTCGCTCTGCGCCATCACGATCGGGGCCATCCTGTCGACGGCGCTCCTCGTCGGCCCCGCGGCGATCGCGCTGCGCCTCACGCGCAGGACGGGCGTGGCGATCCTGGTGGCCTGCGCCATCGGCGTCGGCGCCACCTGGGTCGGCATCGTCCTCGCCTATGACAGCTACGCGTGGACGACCTCGCACACGGCTTGGCCGGTCAGCTTCTTCGTGGTCACCCTCATCTTCGTCTCGTACGTCGCGGTGGACCTGGCGACCGGCCGCCGGTCGCGCCGCCCGCGCCTCTCGGCGTCGCGCTGATGTTCTCGTCGTTCATGCTCAACACGTGGGAGGCAGCGACGATCGTCGCGATCGTCGCCGGGGTCGTCGGGTTCTTCACGGTGCTGCGGGGCGCCGCCTTCGCGGCGCACGCCCTGCCGGTCGGCGCGTTCGCAGGCGCGGCGGCCGCGACCCTCGTCGGCGTCAGCACCCTGCTCGGCTTCGGGGCGTTCTCGTTGCTCGGCGCGCTCACGATCAGCGCACTCGGCCGTAGGGCGCGCTCGGACGTCGCGACGGCGCTCGCCGTGGTGATGATGCTCGGTCTCGGGTCGCTGTTCTTGTCGCTGACGAGCGAGTACGCCCAGCAGGTCTACTCGCTGCTCTTCGGCCAGGTGCTCGGCGTCTCCACCAACGAGCTGCTCCCGACGGCGGTCCTCGCCGCGGTCTGCGTGCTCGGCGTCGCCGTGCTCTACCGGCCGCTGCTCTGGTCGTCGGTCGCGCCCGCGGCGTCCGAGGCGCGCGGCGTCTCGGCGGCGCGGATGGAGCTCGCGTTCCTCTTGGTCGTGGCCGTCGCCACGACGATGGCGGTGCCCGTCGTCGGCACGCTCCTCGTGTTCACGCTCCTCATCAGCCCCGCGGCAGCGGCTCGTTCCTTCAGCGCGAACCCGATGGTCGCGATGGCGCTCTCGGTGCTCCTCGCACTGGCGACGGTCTGGTCGTCGATCGCCCTGTCGTACGAGACGAACCTGCCGGTGGGGTTCTTCGTCGGCTCCATCGGGGCCGCGACCTACGCGATGAGCCGCCTCTGGGTCGCGGCGCGCGGTCGGCGGCGGGTGCCCGCGCCTGCCAGGCCGGCCGCGGTGGCTGGCTGAACCCGGTGCGGCCCGCGGCCCTGCGCGCGTCGCAGAGGTTGGCGCTCCGTGTCGGTTCGCCCCGGCCCGCGTCCTCTGGTACGCATGGACGAGACGACAAGGAGCTGCCATGGCGTGGGACTTCGAGACCGAGCCGGAGTTTGAAGAGAAGCTCGTGTGGATGCGCGAGTTCACGCGCGAGGAGATCTTCCCGATCGAGACGCTCGAGCTCTCCTACGACGACGTGCTCAGCGTCATCGCGCCGCTGCAGGCCGAGGTCCGGAGCCGCGGGCTGTGGGCCGCGCACCTGCCCTCCGAGCTCGGCGGCATGGGATTCGGCCAGGTCCGACTCGGGCTCATGCACGAGATCCTCGGCCAGTCCCCGTACGGGCCGCTCGTCTTCGGCAACAACGCCCCCGACTCGGGCAACGCCGAGCTCCTGGCTGTCGGCATGGAGATGACCGACCGCCACGACATCCGCGAGCGCTGGCTCGACCCGCTCCTCGCCGGCACGATGCGCTCAGGATTCTCCATGACCGAGCCGCACACCGCCGGCAGCGACCCCAAGCTGCTCGAGACCAAGGCGGTCAGAGACGGCGACGAGTGGGTCATCAACGGCCGCAAGTGGTACACGTCGAACGGCTCGGTCGCCGACATCCTGATCGTCATGGCGGTGACGAACCCCGACGTCCACCCCTACCAGGGCTCGTCGATGTTCGTCGTGCCCGTGGGGACTGCGGGGGTCACGATCGTTCGCGACGTCGGGTCGATGGACGACCCCCGCGTCGTCTACGGGCAGTTCGGCAACCACGCAGAGATCGCCTACGAGGACGTGCGCATCCCCGCCGACCACCTCATCGGGCCCGAGGGGTCCGGGTTCATGCTCGCACAGGCACGGCTCGGGCCAGGGAGGATTCACCACTGCATGCGGTGGCTCGGTCAGTCCAAGCGCGCCTTCGACATGATGTGCGAGCGCTCGCTCAGCCGCTTCACGCACGGCTCGCTGCTCGCCGAGAAGCAGACCGTCCAGAACTGGATCGCCGACTCGATGGCCGAGATGCACGCCGCTCGCCTCATGACGCTGCAGGCTGCCTGGAAGATGGACCGCGACGGCGCTGCCGCCTCACGCGTCGAGATCGCCATGATCAAGTACTACGGCGCACAGGTGCTCTACAACGTCATCGACCGATCGCTCCAGGTGCACGGCTCGCTCGGCTACAGCACGGACCTTCCGCTCGAGGCGATGTACCGCTGGGCGCGCGCGGCGCGCATCTACGACGGCCCCGACGAGGTGCACCGCCAGACCGTGGCACGCCAGACGCTCAAGGGCTACACCGCCTCGGAGGTCCCCACCGAGTTCGTGCCCGCTCGGGCTGCCGCAGCGCGAGAGAAGTTCGCCGAGGCGCTCGACCTGCTCACCGCGGCGAACGCGTAGGCCCGAGCATCGGGGGTCGCGCGTCGAAGCCGATGGCGGTCTCGATGGCGGCCGCCGCGCGCAGCACCGAGAGGTCCGCGTGCTGTGGGCCGACCAGCTGGAGCCCGACCGGCAGGCCGGCGTCGCTGAGCCCGGCGCACACCGTGGCCGCCGGGTTCCTCGTCATGTTGAACGGGTAGGTGAACCGAACCCACGCGTCGTCCCGGACGCCGTTCACCACGCCCTGGATGCCGTCGTCCTCGTGGGGGGCGGTGGCCGCGGTGGTCGGCGTGCACAGCAGGCGGACGTCGCGGAAGAGCTCGACGAGCCGCAGGTTCATGCGATGGAACTCGTCGTAGGCACGCACGATCGTGACGCCGTCCACGCGGCCGCCCAGCTCGACGAGATCGCGCAGCTGCGAGGGCAGCTCCCCGTAGCGGGGGTGGTCGCGCTGGTCCGCGAGGTCTCTCGCGTGGCACGCCGCCACGACGGCGATCCATGAGCGGACAGGGTCGACGTCGAACACCGCGGGCACCTCGACGACCTCGACGCCGAGCCCGTCGAGGGTGGCGAGCGCGCGCTCGCACGCCGCGAGGACCGCGCCGTCGACCGGGGCGTAGCCGAGGGTCGGTGACCACCCAATACGAGCGGGGAGCCCCGGGTCGCGCACCGCGTCGATCCACGACGCCTCGGGCCGCGGCAGCGAGTTGAGGTCGTCCTGCTCGGGGCCGACCACGGCGTCGAGGGCGTGCGCGACGTCCACGATGGACCTCGCCATCGGACCCTTCGCGGAGAAGTGGAGCCAACCCGGCGGCTGCGTCCCGCCGGAGGGGACGCGGCCGAACGACGGCTTGAAGCCGGACAGCCCGCACAGCGCTGAGGGGATCCGGATCGAGCCGCCACCGTCCGAGCCCGTCGCGAGCGGCACCATGCCCGCCGCGATCGCGGCGGCGGACCCGCCAGAGGACCCTCCTGCGGAGTGCGAGAGGTCCCAGGGGTTGCGGGTGAAACCGAACAGCGCGTTGGACGTGCGTGCCGTCCAGCCGTACTCGGGCGTGTTCGTCTTGCCGACGACGACGCACCCGGCGCGACGGAGCCGCGCGACGAGGTGCGAGTCGCGCACGGCGACCTCGCTGTCGGCCTCGAGCGGGGAGCCATGCGTCGTCACGAAGCCCGCGGCGTCCTCCAAGTCCTTGACCCCGAGCGGCACGCCCGCGAGCGGGCCCGGGTCCGCACCCGACGCCACGAGCGCGTCGATGGCCTCGGCCTGCTCCATGGAGCGCTCGTGGTCGAGGGCGACGAACGCGTTGACCTGGTCGTTGCGCTCGTCGATCGCCGTGAGTGCCGCGGCGGTCGTCTCGCGTGCTGACCACTCGCCGCTCCGGACGCGTGTGGCGATCTCGCGCGGCGTCAGGTCAAAGAGCTCCACAGCTCAACCGGCAGGCGCAAGGCCACGGACGGCGTCACCGAGATCGACGCCGAACGGGATGAGGGCGATGGCCGGGATCGTGACGCCGGCGTCCATGTACGCGGCCACCTGCTCGCGGCACGACCCGAACGAGCCGTGCAGGACGAGCGCGTCGGTCACCTCGTCGGGGATGACCTCGAGCGCGCCCTTGCGGTCGCCCGCCGCCCATGCCGCCCACATCGGACCGAGGGCGTCGCCGCGGCCGAGCCAGCGATGGAACTCCGCGTACGCCTCGACGTTGAGGTAGGCGGCGATCATGCGGCGCCCGATCGCGCGCGCCGTGTCGGCGTCCTCGGTCGGGATCACGAAGATGCGCGCGGCGAGCTGGCGATCAGGCCCGACCTCCTTCGCGCAGGTCGGGACGTCCGAGGCCGCGAGCCAGTTGAGGATGGCGCCGTCGGCCTCCTCGCCGGCGAGCGCCAGCATGCCCGGTCGCAGGGCCCCGAGCAGGATGCTCGGCGGCGTCGCGGGCGGCCTCGCCATCTTGTAGCCGGTGATCGTGAAGGACTCGCACTCGTAGCTGACCTTCTCGCCGCTGAAGGCGGCCTTCATGAAGCGCAGCACGTCGCGGGTGCGGTGGTACGGCCGCTCGTACGGGATCCCGTTCCACCGCTCGACGACGGGTTGGCTCGAGGCGCCGAGGCCGAACGTGAACCGTCCTGGTGCGGCCTCCGCCATCGCCGCCACCGACTGCGCGAGCAGCGCCGGTCCGCGCGTGAACGCGGGCGTCACCGCGACGCCCAGCTGCAGGCGCGGCTCCCAGGCCGCGGCGAGCGCGAGCGGCGTGAAGCCGTCGGTGCCGTCGACCTCGGCGGACCACACGTCGGTGTAGCCGAGGTCCGCGAGCTCCGCGTACCACGACCGGTGCTCCGCCAGGGTCACGCCGTCGAAGGGGATGGTGATGCCGTACCGGGGTGTCGCCATCGCAGCAGTGTTCCACCGTGCCGATCCGGGCGCCACCTCGAGTCGCCAGCCGTTGCGCTCCCGCTGCCTCGTCGGCTGCGCCGAATCGCTGGTGTCGCTACGCGTCCGTCAACGTTCGTCAGGCAGCCGCGCTCGCGTCAACATGGTCCACACCCTCAGGCTGCAGGGCGCGGTGGGCGGCGGCGGCGATCACCGCGCCGATCAGCGGGGCGACCAAGAAGAGCCACACCTGGTGCAGGGCGGTGCCGCCCACGATCAGCGCCGGACCGAGCGAGCGGGCCGGGTTCACCGACGTCCCGTCGATGAGGATGCCGAGCAGGTGCACCATGCCGAGCGTCAGGCCGATGATGAGCCCGGCCACAGCAGCGGGCGCGCCCTTCGACGTGACGGCGAGGATCACGTAGACGAACACCGCGGTG
>DATBQT010000215.1:0-1683 GCA_036560685.1 Acidimicrobiales bacterium | reverse complement strand
CGACCAACGCGCTCATCGCTCGCTACCGCTCACTACGCAAGGAGGCCTAGATGCCCACGGACGCACCCATGCAGCTCGGGATGGTCGGACTCGGCAGGATGGGCGCGAACCTCGTGCGACGGCTGACGCGCGACGGGCACCGCTGCGTCGCCTACGACGTCAGCGCCGACGCGGTGCGCGCGCTCGAGGGCGAGGGCGTCGCGGGCGCGGACTCGCTCGCGTCGCTCGTCTCGGCGCTCGATCGCCCGAGGGCCATCTGGCTGATGCTCCCCGCGGCGGTCACCGGCCCCACGCTCGATGAGCTCGTGCCCCTGCTCGACGCCGACGACGTGGTGATCGACGGCGGCAACTCGTACTACCGCGACGACCTCGCGCGCGCCGCGGCGCTCGCGAAGTCGTCGATCCACTACGTCGACTGCGGGACGAGCGGCGGCGTGTGGGGCCTCGAGCGCGGCTACTGCCTCATGATCGGGGGCGAGGACGCGCCGGTGAAGCGGCTCGATCCGATCTTCCGGTCCATCGCGCCAGGGGAGGGGAGCGCTGAGCCGACGCCCGGTCGCACGAGGTCCGACGGCACCGCCCAGTCGGGCTACCTGCACTGCGGCCCGAACGGCGCGGGCCACTTCGTGAAGATGGTCCACAACGGGATCGAGTACGGGATGATGGCCTCGATCGCAGAGGGGCTCAGCATCCTGCACCACGCGAACGTGGGAAACGAGAAGGGCGTCGCCGACGCAGAGACGACGCCGCTGCGCGACCCCGACGCCTACCGATACGACATCGACATCGCCGAGGTCGCAGAGGTCTGGCGGCGCGGCTCGGTCGTCGGCTCCTGGCTCGTGGACCTCATCGCCGAGGCGCTCGCCGCATCCCCGCAGCTCGACCAGTACTCGGGCCGGGTGTCCGACTCGGGCGAGGGGCGCTGGACGGTGCTCGCCGCCATCGACGAGACCGTGCCGGCGCCGGTGATCACCGCCGCGCTCTTCCAGCGGTTCGACTCACGTGGCGAGGGCGTCTACACCGCGAAGGTCCTCTCGGCGATGCGCGCCGCGTTCGGCGGGCACGCAGAGAAGTCGGCGTGACGCACCACGAGCTGCGCAGATTCGACACCGCCGAGGACGCGGCGCAGGCCGCGGCCGGCTTTCTGCTCGACGAGGCCGTGTCGCTCGCCCGACCCTGCTCGGTCGCGCTCAGCGGCGGTCGAACGCCAACGGCGATGTTCGACGTGCTCGCGGCGCTCCCGCTCCCGTGGGAGCGCATCACGCTCCTCCAGGTCGACGAGCGCGTTGCGCCGGACGGCGACGACGCGCGCAACCTCACCCACCTCGAAGCGTCGCTCGCCGGCGTGCCCGCCACGATCGAGCCGATGGAGGTCACCGCCTTCGACCTCGAGGCGGCCGCGGCGCGCTACGCCGCGACCCTCCCGGCCAGACTCGACGTCGTGCACCTCGGCCTCGGTCCCGACGGCCACACGGCGTCGCTCGTGCCGGGCGATCCCGTGCTCGACGTGACCGACCGGCTCGTCGCGCTCACCGAGCCTTATCAGGGAACGCGCCGCATGACGCTCACGTACCCTGCGCTCGCGCGGGCCGATCGGTTGCTCTGGCTCGTCGCGGGTGCGGACAAGCGCGAGGCGCTGCAACGGCTGCTCGACGGCGACGCGTCGATCCCGGCAGGACGCGT
>DATBQT010000214.1:0-6160 GCA_036560685.1 Acidimicrobiales bacterium | reverse complement strand
CCGCTGCGTCGAATCCCTCCAGTCGACGGTCGCGATAGGTGAGTGCGCCCTGCAGGAGCTCGACGCGATCGCGCTGGCGTGGGGCCATGGTGTCGACGTGGAGTCGGCGCATCGCTGTCTCCAGCGACCGGTACGAGACGTCGACGCCCACCACGCGCTCGACGTCGGTCTCCGAGAGGAGCGCCCGCACGAGCTTCCCTGAGCCGCACCCGAGATCGAGCACGCGCCGTGCGCCTGACGCCTTGATCACCGCGACCACTGCCGAAAGCCGCTGCTCGTTGAGCGAGATCGGCCGTTCGACCGCCTCTTCCGCCGCGTCGTCGCCCTCCTCGCGCTGAGCAAGGTCCTGGGTCTCAAGGAGGCGCTCGATCGCCTGGGCGGCGAGGTCTCGGTCGTGGCGCAGGTAGCGCCTCGCGATCTCGTCGCGCTCTGGATGGCTCGAGAGCCACGCCCCTCCTCTGCGCAGCAGGCGATCCACCTCGTCGGTCCCAACCCAGTAGTGCTTGACGTCGTCGAGGACGGGGATGAGGACCGCAAGCTGCTCGAGGAGGTCGCGCAACCTGGTGGTCACCTTGAGCCGTACGTCGAAGTACGGACTTGGCCCCCACTCGGGGAACTCCTCGTCGAGCGGGACCGGCGTGGCGTCGACCGCGTAGCCGAGGGGTTCGAAGATCCGACGGAGCAGGTCCGGATCCCCTCGAACCGGGACGACGGGCAGCCAGGCCTCGAGGTCGATTCGCTCCTCGGCAAGCTCGGGGCGCTCCTTGCATCGACCGGACATCGCCGTGCCGAAGAGTCGGCTTATCGCCGCAGAGAGATGAGACGACGCGGCGTAGGGGCGGTCGTTCACGTACTGACCCAGCGACGCCTCGCCACCCTTGGGACCTCGGTGGCCGCGCACGAGTCCGACCGGGTCGACCTCAACTAGGACCGCTGCGGTGCAGCGCTCCGTCGTCGCCTCCGGATAGAAGACGTGTGCGACGCCGAAGCTCAGCTCGACGGACTGCGGCCGCTCCGGATTCTTGTGCAGCAAGAATCCCAGGTCGGTTGCTGGCTCGTGAGTGGTGGTAATTGTGAGGAGCACGGACGCCTCTTCAGAGATTTGCTACGCGGATCCAGGCGGTGACTTCGTGAGCGAGGCGTGAGGCCGAATCCCCAGCACTTCCTTAGTGCGCTCGGAGGGATTCGAACCCCCAACCTTCTGATCCGTAATCAGATGCTCTAGTCCGTTGAGCTACGAGCGCAGCGCCCCCGGACAGCCGCGTCCGGGGGACGACAGATTCTACCCGACGCCCACAGAGGGATGAATGGGCCGGGATCGAAGTGACCCGATCGCACCTGGGCATGACGGCGGGGGGGCTCGGCTGCGGCGGCGCGCGGGCCGCTCAGTGGATGGCGATCCCCCACGCGCACCCCGTCAGAACGAGTGATGGGTTCGTGTACACGGCACTCGGGCGAAGGACGGGGCTGAACGGCGACGTCGCGAGTGGGAAGACCCTGAGTCCGCCCAGGCTGCCGCAGTCGGCGACGTAGAGGTTCCCGAGCGCGTCCCACGCGAAGTCCGACGTGTACGGGACGCCGAGGTGCACCCACCGATCGACGATGCTCGGGGTCGCGCCGTTGCCGAGGTGGTTGGCGTTGTAGCGAACCACTGCGGCACCCTTGCCGTTCGCCGGGTTACTCGACGCGTAGAGGTTCCCGAGCGTGTCGACCGTCAGACCGCCAGGCTCGGTCAGCCCGCTGAGGAAGGTCGGCACCGTCGCTGCGGAGACCGGTGCGTGGAACACGGCGATCGAGTGGGTGCCTGCGCTCGTCACGTTCGCGACGAAGACATCCCCCTTGGCGTCGACCGCGATGCCGCTTGGCCGGTTGATCCCCGCGGTGATCGTGAGCGACGGCACCAGGGTGCTGCTCGTCGTGAACGGTCCCGAGAACTCGTAGACCGCGCTGTTGTAGTCGTCCTCGACCCACAGGTTGCCTTTGTGGTCGAAGGTGAGGTTGTCGACGTCGCCCGATCCCGGCAACGTGAAGGTGAGGACCGGCGCGCTCGACTGGACGACCGGCGTGCTGAACACCTGGATGGTCGCTTCGAACGGTGCCGAGCAGCCGTTCGGGTAGCTGAGGACCCACAACCGACCCTTCGAGTCGGTGGTCATCCCGGCGGTGCAGCGCAGCTTGTTGGTGGCGCTACCTGTGATCTGGACGTCCTTGGAGGAAGCCAAGAGCGGGAGCGCCGCGCTCTCCAGCTGGATCTGCGTGCCGGCCCTGCCGTTGAAGAGGTCCCAGAAGACGCGAGAGGGCTTGGCGATCACCGCGGGCATCGAGGAGTGCGCGGTGTGACCCTTTGAGTCGGTCAGCGCCTCGATCACGATGAACCGTCCCGGGTGTGCGTAGCGGTGCGTCGAGAGGGACTTCAGCCCACCCAGGCGGACAGTCCTCCCGTCGCCCCAGTTGATCGTCAGTCGCTTGACCGACGTGCCATTGGCGAGCGTGCTCCTGGCGATGCCTGCCACCACGATCTGGCCCACGAACGTCTTCGAAGGCGTCAGGGTGAGGACCGCACGCAAGCCCGCGGCATTCGACACGGCGACCGACCCTCCGGCCGCTGCGAGCCCCGTCCCCGCGACGAGCATCACCGCCAGGGCCGCCGCAGCAAGTCCCCTCCGCGTCACCGACGTGCGTCGAGTGCCCACAGTGCGCCTCCCTTTTGGTCCCTTGCTCCTGCAGCAATGTATCGACACCGGCTCGTCTGAGCTGTGGATCCGGGGATCGCGGGCTCCAACCAGGACGATGCAGACTCGGTCGCATGGCGAGGACGCGGATCGTGCGAGTTGTGAGCCTCGTTCCGTCCGTCACGGAGACCATCTCGTCCTGGGGTCGAGGACCCTTCGCCTCCACCCGGTTCTGCGAGCGGCCCGACCTGCCGCATGTGGGCGGCACCAAGGATCCCGACGTCGCCCGGATCATCGAGCTGGCTCCCGACCTCGTCGTCGTCGACACCGAGGAGAATCGGCGAGAGGACCACGACGCGTTGGTCGCAGCCGGGCTCGAGGTGCATGCCCTCAGCATCCGATCCCTCGCAGACGTCAACGAGCAGCTGCCGGGGCTGGCTGCGCGCCTCGACGTGGGGTGGTCGCCGGAGCCGCTCGTTGCGCCGATGGCTCCGCGCGCTCGAGCGTTCGTGCCGATCTGGCGGCGCCCGTGGATGGCGCTCGGCACCCCGACGTACGGCGCGTCCCTGCTCGCGCACCTTGGGATCGAGGTCGTCTTCGGCGATCGCGGCCCATACCCGCAGGTCGACCTGGAGGAGGCCACGGCGTTGCGCCCCGACCTCGTGCTCGCGCCCTCCGAGCCCTACCCGTTCACCACCCGCCAGCTGCCCGAGCTCACCTCGGTGGCGCCGACTGAGTTCGTCGACGGCAAGGACCTCTTCTGGTGGGGCATGCGCACCCCCCTGGCGATTGCGAGGCTGCGACGCCAACTGCGCGCGCTGTAGTCACGATCCGGGGCGCCCCGCTCGACGCTGCGCTGCCTCGTCGTAGGGGCAGTGCCGACAGCCGCTGCCACAGCATCGCCCCTGCTCGAGCAGGTACGCCGACGTGAAGACCGTCGCGCCGCTCTCCGGGTCCACGTAGGTCGCGCTGCCCTCGCGCACCGCAGCGTCATGCGCGGCTCGCACCGCATCGGGGATCTCTGGGGGCATGCGCCACGCTCGCCCACATGGCGCCTCCGCGCAAGGCGTCGCATCGAGGCGCCGCTTCGCGACGCTGCGTCCTCGGCCTACGCTCGGCCCATGCCCACCGACGCCCGATCGGCGCTCGACTCGCTCGTTGCCGGCGTGACCGACGCAATGGTCGACACTCGGCGCGACCTGCACCGCCATCCAGAGCTCGGCTTCGAGGAGCACCGCACCACCACGCTCGTCACCGACCGCCTCGACGGCCTCGGGCTGCGAGCGCTCCCGTGCCCGACAGCGACCGGCGCGGTCTATGAGCTCGACGGCGGCGCGCCGGGCCGCACGGTGCTGCTGCGCGCCGACCTCGACGCGCTCCCCATCCAAGAGCTCGACGGCGAGATCGCGTCTCGAACCGACGGCGTCATGCACGCGTGCGGCCACGACGCGCACACCGCGGCGATGCTCGGGGTCGCCGAGGTCCTCGCCGCGCGCCGCGAGGCGCTGCCCGGCCGCTACGTGTTCGTGTTCCAGCCGGCCGAGGAGTCGCTCGGAGGCGGCAAGGCCATGGTCGACGGTGGGGTCCTCGACGGGCTCGACGCGTCGGCGGTCATCGGGTGCCACGTCACCTCGTTCGCGCCGGTCGGGCTGGTCGCGGTGCGCAACGGCGTGATCATGTCCGAGGTCCACTCGTTCAAGGTGACCGCGTCGGGCGCGGGCGGGCACGGCGCGATGGCGGGCACCGAGGGCAACGTCCTGCTCGCGATCGCGCGGCTTGCGGGCGAGCTCCACGAGGCGGTCGACGGGATGGCCCACGACGGCACCTCGTGCGCGTGCAGCGCCGGGATGCTCCACGGCGGGACCGCGCCGAACGTCGTCCCCTCCTCGGCGTCGCTGCGCGGGACGCTCCGGACGTTCACGCCCGACCAGACCGCCGCGGCGATCGACTGGCTGCGAGCGCGCTGTGAGGCGCTCGCCGCGCAGTTCGCGTGCGCGGTCGTCCTCGATCTCGGCGACCACGCGCCAGCGGTCGTGAACGAACCCACCGTGGCCGACGTCGTGCGCGCGGCCGCACGCGGGGTGGTCGGCGACGCGAGCGTGCTCGAGATCCCGCCCGTCACCCCGTCCGACGACGTCTCGGAGTTCCTCAACCGCATCCCCGGCTGCTACTTCTTCGTCGGTGCGGGGCTGAAGGACGGCTCGAGCGGCGCGCACCACAGCCCCGCGTTCAGGATCGACGAGGGCTGTCTCGGCGTCGCGGCGAGGGTGCTGTCCACCGCGGCGTTCGACCTCGCGAGCGCCGCTCGCTGATCAGCGCGTCGGCCCGTAGAGGTGGACGCCGCCCAGGATCCCAGCGCGCGACGCCGACACCGTCGTGACTGCAGCCAGCTCGCCAAGGTCGTCACGATGCACGCGCGGCGCGTTCCCGCCGGCGAGGTGCAGGTGGTCAAAGCCGAGGACATCGGAGAGCAGTTGGAGCGCGCCCACCACGCGCGGGTGCCACTTCTGGTCGCCGTCGCGCTTGCGGGCGTGCTCGCCGAGCACGTCGTCGAAGCTCTCGCGCCTGCTCCAGCGCAGCTGCGAGAGCTCGTAGTGCGGCTGGAGCTTCCCGTCGAGCGTGATCCCGGTGCCGAACCCGCTGCCCAAGGTGACGGTCAGCTCGAGCCCCTTGCCGCTGGCGCACGCGAGCGCGGCGACGTCCGCGTCGTTGCCGACGCGAGCGTCGAGCTCGAAGGTCGCAGCGAGCCGCCGCTGCAGGTCGAAGCCGCGCCACGCGGCGCTGAGTGCGTCGGTCTTGTCGGTCCCCGGGCCACCAAGGCGCTCCAGGTTCGCGGCGTTCTGCACGACGCCGTCGACGACGGCGCCCGGGAAGCCGAGTGCGAGGCGGTCCGCGCTCGGGAGCCGCACGACCAGGCGCGCGACCTCCTCGACGAGTCGCTGCGGGGTCATCGGCCACGCCGTGCGGATCTTCACCCGGTCGCTCGCGAGCTCGCCGCGCGCGTCTACGAGCGCCGCCTTGAGCGACGTCGCGCCGACGTCGACGCAGACCGTGAGCGGCGACGCGGCCACGGCCCCCCTCACGCCGCCATCGCGGTCACGTCGAGGCGGGCGAGGCCCCGCAGCACGAAGTGCGGGCGGTAGGCGATCGTCTCGTCGTCCGCGACGTGGAACGAGCTCGTGCGGTCGAGCAGCCTGCGCATGGCGATGCGGGCTTCGAGGCGCGCGAGGGGCGCGCCCAGGCAGTGGTGCAGCCCGAAGCCGAACCCCAGGTGCGGGTTGGGCTCGCGGTCGAGGTGCACGGCCGTCGGGTCCGCGAAGGCCGCCGGATCGCGGTTCGCACCGCCCAGCAGGAGCATGCAGAACGTGCCGGCCTCGAGGTCGACGCCGCCGACCGTCATGGGCTCGACAACGGTGCGCCCGGTCAGCTGCACCGGGGACGTGCATCGGAGCAGCTCGTCGGGCGCGGTGCGGTCGAGGGCGGCGTCG
>DATBQT010000213.1:0-1954 GCA_036560685.1 Acidimicrobiales bacterium | reverse complement strand
CGCCGCCTGAGCCTGTTCACGCTGCTGCGCGCGCTCGATCCGATGTTCGACGACTCGTTCTTCACGAAGTTCGTCGACCACTTCGACTTCCTCGAGCCGCAGTGGGCCAAGGAGCAGCCGCTCGTCCCGACGCAGGACGCGGCCCTGCTCGAGATCTACAAGCGCGCGCGCCCGGGCGAGGTCCAGACCGTCGAGGCGGCGCGCCAGTACTTCGAGGGCGCGTTCTTCTCCGACAAGCGCTACGACCTCACGCGGGTCGGCCGCTACAAGCTCGACCGCAAGCTCGGCCCGGAGATCGAGAAGATCGAGAAGCTCTTCGGCGTGCCGCTCGAGCGGCCCGGCGCGAGCCAGGGCACCCTCGCGCGCGCAGAGGTCCTCGCCACCGCGACGTACCTGTTGCACCTCGCGAAGCACATGAGCGACGCGGAGTCCACCTACCGCATCGACGACCAGGACCACTTCGCCAACCGCCGCATCCGCTCGGTCGGAGAGCTGATCCAGAACCAGATCCGCGTGGGCCTCTCGCGCATGGAGCGCGTCGTCCGCGAGCGCATGAGCACCCAGGACGTCGAGGCCATCACGCCCCAGTCGCTCATCAACATCCGTCCGGTCGTCGCCGCGGTCAAGGAGTTCTTCGCGACGAGCCAGCTCAGCCAGTTCATGGACCAGAACAACCCGCTGTCGGGGCTGACCCACAAGCGCCGCCTCTCCGCCCTCGGGCCAGGCGGGCTCTCCCGTGAGCGCGCAGGGTTCGAGGTCCGTGACGTCCACAGCTCGCACTACGGGCGCATGTGCCCGATCGAGACCCCCGAGGGCCCGAACATCGGACTCATCGGCAACCTCGCGTCCTACGCGCGCGTCAACGAGTACGGGTTCATCGAGACCCCGTACCGCCGCGTGACCAACGGCGTGGTCACCGACGAGATCGTCTTCCTCGCCGCCGACGAGGAGGAGGCCTACGTCATCGCGCAGGCGAACACGCCCGTCGACGAGAAGGGCCGCATCCACGAGGGGCGCGTGCTCGTCAGGCGTGGCCCGGCTGGCACCGGCATCCGCGTCGGCGCCGCCAACACCTCCTACGGGACGACGTCGGAGATCGACTACGTGCCCGCGAGCGAGGTCGAGCTCATGGACGTGAGCCCGAAGCAGATCATCTCGGTGTCCACGGCGCTCATCCCGTTCGTCGAGCACGACGACGCGAACCGCGCGCTCATGGGCGCCAACATGCAGAAGCAGGCCGTCCCGCTGGTCGTGCCCGAGGCGCCCTACGTGGGCACGGGCATTGAGGCGCGCGCGGCGCGCGACGCCGGCGACGTGATCGTGGCCGAGGCCGCGGGCACCGTCGTCGAGGTCATGGGCGACCGCATCACCGTCGACTACACCTCCGGCGCCGACCCGCTCGGCCGCGTGGACTACCGGCTCAACAAGTTCCGCCGGTCCAACCAGGACACGTCGATCAACCAGAAGGCGCTCGTCTTCGAGGGCGACGTCGTCGAGCCCGGCGACCTGCTCGCGGACGGCCCGGCCACGCACCACGGCGAGCTCGCGCTCGGCAAGAACCTGCTCGTCGCGTTCATGCCGTGGGAGGGCTACAACTACGAGGACGCGATCATCCTGTCCGAGCGGCTCGTCCGCGACGACGTGCTGACGTCGATCCACGTGAAGGAGTACGAGATCGACGCGCGGGACACCAAGCTCGGTCCCGAGGAGATCACCCGCGACATCCCCAACCTCGCCGACGAGATCCTGGCGGACCTCGACGACCGCGGCATCATCCGCGTGGGCGCAGAGGTCGGGCCCGGCGACGTGCTGGTCGGCAAGGTCACCCCCAAGGGCGAGACCGAGCAGACCCCAGAGGAGCGCCTGCTGCGCGCGATCTTCGGCGAGAAGGCGCGCGAGGTCCGTGACACGTCGCTCAAGGTGCCCCACGGCGAGGACGGCAAGGTCATCGACG
>DATBQT010000212.1:0-6846 GCA_036560685.1 Acidimicrobiales bacterium | reverse complement strand
CCTGGGCCGCGAGCGATCCAGGCCCGTGGAACCCCTGGGCGTCAAGCGCGGTGCGAGCCCTTGGATCCATTGGGCTGCCCTCGTGCCAGTTGGCCGTACCCGCGCTGTCGACTTCGACGACGTCGGCGAGCGTGCCGCCGTCGGCGAGCGCCGTCCGCTCGCTGATCGCCCGAAAGGCGACCTCTGCCATGGGGGAGCGACAGATGTTCCCGGTGCACACGAAGAGCACCCGGTACGGGGCGTTCGCAGGGCGAGCCGGCACGTCCTCGCCGTCGGTCCCCATCTGGGACATCATGGCGTCAACGAGGAGGCCAGATGACCGACACCGGGTCAAGCAAGGGACGGCCGAGCCGCGTCGACACGCGCATGGTCCTCATGGCGGCCGCGGCGATCCTGCTGCTGTGGTTCGCGCTCGCCAACCTGCACTCGGTGCAGATCAACTTCTGGGTGACGTCGACGAAGGCGCCACTGTTCGCCGTGATCGTGCTCGCCGCCGCACTCGGCGGCTTCGTCGCGTGGCTCGTCCGTCGCCGCGGCGGCTCTCGCGAGGAGAAGTAGGTCAGGCTCAGGCCGGGCCGGGCAGCGTGGGCGGCGCTGGCGAGCCGAACCGTCGTCCGGCAGCTGCGATGCCAGCCACCCACAGGCCGGTGAGCACCACGGTCCAGATCAGTCCTCCAAGCGAGTCGACCCACACGACGAGGGCGAGGCAGGCGATCGCCACGCCCGTCCAGATGAAGGCGGTCGAGTACGTGCCGATGAACCCCAGCACACTGGTGGAGCCCTCGTTCAGCCGAGCGGCGTGCTCCTCGCCCATCGCGCCCTCGACCTTCTTCGCGGCAGCCCCACTCGTCGCGGCGATCCGGTGCCGCATCGATCGCGCGCGCGACGACGGTCCTGTGGCCCACAGCAGGAGCGCAGCGAGCGCCGCGAGCAGGGCCACGAGGCGCAGCTCCCAGCGCAGGAAGGACGTCAGCGTGGAGAAGACGGCGTCGGCGACGTCGGGCGGGGTCGCCGCGTGCGACATGGCGAACTGTCGACCGAATGCGAGCAGCACCAGCATCACGACGGACGAGAGGGCCACGCCGATCCCGAGCCAGGTGCCCGCGCGTCGTCGCCGGGGGCTGATGAGGATCGCGGCGGCGGCGAGCACGAGGAACACGAGGGGGAGGATCCATCGCAGCTTGATCGCGGCGTTGAAGGCCCACTGGACCTGGTGGAACTGCTTCTCGTTGGCGAGTGTGACGAGGATCCTCTTGTTGTTCGGCCCGGTGAGCACGGTGCGCACCGGATCGAAGAAGGGGATGCCCTTGGCGTCGAGCTTGTCGATCGCCTGGAGGATCTGCGGCGAGAAGTTGACGGCAAGCTTGCTCGCGTTCGAGACGACCGCAGGGTTCGTCGTCATGAGCTTCACGAACGTGGCATGAAGGAGTCGCACCTTGCCATCCCACGCGTGCTGGAAGCGCGGCGACTCGAGCACCTTCTCGAAGACGCTGATGAGCTCGGTCGTGAGCTGGTTCGCGATGAGCGGTGCGAGGAAGGCCACCTGCTTCGGGAGGCGATGCTGCAGTCGGGTCTGGACGTTGAGCGCCGCCACGACCTCGTCGGCACTCTTCAATGCGACATAGTCAGTGATCGTCGTATTCCGACCGAGTGCCGACATCGTCGAGACGAAGCGATCGGTGTTGGTGACGGTCGTCACCGCCCAGCCCGTCGTGACGAGCAGCGGCGCGAGCACCGAGGCGATGACGATGAGCAGGACGGAGACGGCACTCCTGACGCGATGGCCGCTCACCTTTGCCACCCCCGCGTCATCGTCGATCTCACCACCGTAGTAATCCCCAAAGCTCCCTGCCCGGACCGCGCGACGGCAGTGAGCAGACGGCGCCCCGTAGCATCGCGGGCGAAGTCGACCGAGGAGACACCGTGCATCGCATCCACCGAGCAGCTCTGGTCGTCACGATTGCGGCGCTCGGCGTCTTCGCGATCCCGGTCGCCACCGTCGCAGCGCTCGGCAACCGTGGCGAGGCGCCGAGGTTCGTCGTGCCCGCAACCGACTGGACGACGTACCACCACGACCGCCTGCGCACCGCCGACGGCGTGATCAGCGGCTCGTACACGTCGCCGCTCCACACCAAGTTCGCCTGGCACCTCCCGGTGAGCGGCGACCAGATGTACGGCTCCGCGCTCGTGGACGGCCACGTCGCGATCGTCGGGACGCTCGAGAACCACGTCTACGCCGTGTCGACGGTCACGGGCAAGACGCTGTGGTCGCGCACGCTCGGCGCGCCCTACGTCCAGCCGGGCGGTGCCTGCGGCGACATCGGCCCGACCATCGGCATCGTGTCGACACCGGTGATCGACGAGGGTCGCAAGGAGCTGTTCGTCGTCGGCGCGATCGGCACCGGTCCTGGCGGCCACGCCCAGTCGCACCGACTCTTCGGGCTGTCCATGACGAACGGCAAGACGCTCTCGGTGCGGTCGATCGACCCGCCCGGCCAGCAGGTCGTCTTCCTGCTGCAGCGCCCGGCGCTCGCGATCGCGAAGGGCCGCGTGATCGTCGGGTTCGGCGGCAACGACGGGGACTGCGGCGACTACCACGGCTGGGTCGAGAGCATCCCGGAGGCCGGTCCCGGCCGCATCGACCGCTACGAGGTCGCGTCCGGCCCCGGCCAGGGGCGCGGCGCCGTGTGGATGGGAGGGGCCGCACCGACCGTCGACGCCGTTGGGAACGTCTACGTCGCGGACGGTAACGGCAACGCCACCTCGTCAGGCGACGCCTTCGACCACAGTGACGCCGTGCTCAAGCTCAGCCCGACCATGCAGCTCCTCGACTGGTTCGCCCCGACGTCGTGGGCATCGGACAACGCGGGGGACCAGGACCTGGGCTCGGGTGCCCCACAGCTCTTGAGCGACGGGCAGGTCCTCCAGGTCGGCAAGACCCACACGGGCTACCTGCTCAACCCGGCGCACCTCGGGCACATTGACGGCGCGGTGCGGACGTTCTCCGTCTGCTCTGGGGGCGTCTCGTTCGGCGGGGACGCCGTGGTGGGTTCGCTGGTCGTCGTGGCGTGCTCCGACGGCCTCAACGCGGTCAAGGTGACCACGTCGCCGCCTTTCGGGACGGTCAAGTGGACGTCAAACGTGACCGGCACCTCGCCGGTGTACGCAGCCGGGCTGGTTTGGTCGATCTCTGGCTCGACGGGCGGCTCGACGCTCTACGCCCTCAACCCGGCCAACGGCAACGTGAAGTGGCAGTACTCCTTCGGCGGCGTGCTCAACCACTTCGCGACGCCCTCGGTAGGCGACAACCTGGTGCTGGTGGCCTCACAGACAACCCTGCTCGCCTTCCCGCCGGGCTGACCGCGCCCGAGCGGCGGCTCGGTCTGCCCCGCCACGACGTGGTGGACCACGGCCTCTGGAACTACGATGCCGTAGGGACCCTTGGTCCGAGCGGGAAGGAGAGGCCGGTGCCCCTGTCGGATCACGAGCAGCGGATTCTGGCCGAGCTCGAGGAGTCCTTGAACCGCGAGGACCCTGACTTCGCCGACAAGGTTCGAAACGAGTCGCTCTACCGCCACGCCGGCCGCCAGGCCAAGTGGGCAGGGGTCACCTTCGTCCTGGGGCTGATCATCCTCGTGCTCTCGTACGCGAACTCGGTGTGGCTCGGCCTCACCGGCGTCGCGATCATGTTCGCCTCCGCCGTCGTGATCCAGCGGAACCTCCGCCGCATGGGCAGGGCCAGCTGGCACGACCTCACGAGGGGCTTCCAGGGCAGCCAGCCCTCGGGCGCCGCCGGCCTCGAGCGCAACGTCCACGACGCACGCGACTGGTTCAAGAACCGCTTCCGCCGCGACGACGACTGACTCGTTGGGGGACAGCCCGGGCTCGTACCTCGCGATCGACATCGGCGGGACCAAGATCGCCGCGGGCGTCGTCGACGCAACCGGCGCGCTCTCGGCGCGCCAGTCGGTCCAGACCCCGCTCGACGGCGGGGCCGCGGGGCTCCTTGATGGCGTCGTGGCGCTCGCGACGTCAGCGAGGACACTCGCAGGCACCGACGTCCTGGCGTGCGGCGTGGGATGCGGTGGGCCGATGGAGGGCGACACGGTGTCGCCACTCAACATCCCCGTGTGGCGACACTTCCCTCTCGCCGCGTCGCTCGCCGACGCACTCGGGCTCGCCGTCGCCGTCGACAACGACGCGAAGGCCCTCGCACTCGCAGAGGGTTGGCTGGGGGCGGCGCGCTCGCATCGCAGCTTCCTTGCGATGGTGGTGTCGACCGGCGTGGGAGGTGGCATCGTCCTCGACAACCGACTGCTCGACGGCCGCCTCGGGAACGCGGGCCACATCGGCCACGTCATCGTCGAGCCCGACGGGCGTCGTTGTCCGTGCGGTGCGCGCGGCTGTCTCGAGGCGGAGGCGTCTGGCAACGCGCTCGAGGTGGTGACCGGCGAGCCGGCATCCGAGGCGCCGCACGACGTCAGAGTTCGCACCGGCACGCTCGTCGGCCGGGCCGTGGCCTCCGTCGCGAGCCTGCTCGACCTCGACCTCGCCGTCGTCGGGGGCTCGGTCGCACTGGGGTTCGGTGCGCCCTTCTTCGAGGCCGCCCAAGCGGAGCTCTCGAAGCGCGCCCGGCTGGAGTTCTCGAAGGACTGCAGGATCGTGCCGGTGGGACTTGGCGACGAGGCGCCGCTCGTTGGCGCAGCCGCGGTTGCCATGCGCCACGACCGCGCGACGTGGATCACGCCGTGAACGTCAAGCACCAACTCGACACCGACCAGCAAGTCAGCCGCGACGCCATGCGCGTCACCACTGCGATCGTGCTTCGCCACCCCACGCTCTGGTGGTCCGCGGCACACGCAGCGGTTCGGTTCGCCCCTCGCGGCTGGTGGCGACACGCCCCGTTCCTCCCGGTCCCCGACGAGCGCTACTGGCGGTTCCGAATGGAGACGGCCTACGGCGACGAGCGCGCGCGCGTCGGCGCTGAGGACCTCGACGACGTGCTGCGGTGGGCCCACCGCGCTCGGGCGCGACGACGATAGGGTTCTCGCCATGGGGCGCGTGCTCCTGCTGAACGCGACGTACGAGCCCCTGCAGCTCGTCACCGATCGCCGAGCGGTGGTGCTGCTCCTCGTCGGTCGAGCCGAGGCCGTCGCCACGCACGACCAGCCGCGCATCATCCGGTCGCCTCGGGTCACGGTCACCGTCCCTTCGATCGTGCGACTGACGACGCTGGTCCGACTCCCCCCGCACGCGCGGATCCCGCCGGTCACCCGCCGTGCGGTCCTCGCGCGCGATCGACAGCGGTGCGCCTACTGCGGCGAGCACGCTGACACCGTCGACCACATCGTCCCGAGGAGCAGGGGCGGACCGCACGACTGGAGCAACGTCGTCGCGGCGTGCCGGCAGCACAACGTAGAGAAGGGCGACCGCCTCTTGGAAGAGCTCGGATGGCGCCTGCGCCACGAGCCACGCGCGCCTCAGGGCCTCTGGTGGCGGTGGCGGCCCATCGAAGACCCCGACCCGCTCTGGGCGCCGTTCTTGCCGCTCGCTTCGTGACGGAGCGGGCACCGGCCCTCTTCGACGCCGACGCGCTCCGCCACACGGCCCTTGCGACCGTCGGCGTCCCGGCCGTCGCGGCACCGACGATCGTGCTCGGCAGCAGACAGGACGCCGCGCTGCTCGATGCAGCCCGGATCGCGAGGGACGGGATCGGTCTTCGCCGTCGACGTGGCGGGGGAGGCGCGGTGCTCCTTCGACCCGGTGACTGCTGGGTCGAGCTGTGGCTCCCCGCGATCTCGGGGCCGGTGGGCAACGACGTCAGGGTGCTGGCCTGCCGGGTTGGCGACTGCTGGCGCGCGGCGTTCGAGGCGCTCGGCGTGCGCGCCGAGGTGCACCGAGGCGGCGTCGAGCGCGCCGACCAGGGCGCGATCGCCTGTTTTGCGGGACTTGGGCCCGGTGAGCTCACGGTTGGCGGCGCCAAGCTCGTGGGCCTCTCGCAGTGGCGCGTGCGCGAGGGCGTGCTCATCTCGAGCGTCGTCCCTCGCGACGCGCAGCGCGAGCTCGCCGGCTACCTGGTGTCGCCGTGGGGCGCCCCGTCCCTGCTCGACTCGGCCTGCCTCGAGGATCCATCAGTTGGCATTGCACCGACGGCCCTTGCCGACGGGTTCGTCGACGCGGTGCGCCACGAGTTCGGCGAGCTCGTCGTGCGCGCCGACCTCTTCCGCTGACGACGCCGACCGGCGACGAGCCCACTCAGTCCGCCCCGTGTCGGACCGCATACGCCCCTGTGAGCGACGAGGTGGGGGACCATGCGCCGACGTGGTGCCTGAGTGGTTGACATGTGGCGAGAAGGGGCGTACTGTGGCGCGAAGTGGTTCGAAGGGGAGGGGCCTTCGAGCTGAACCGGGAGGACGCGGGTGTCGGGGTTTGTCGGGCGGTTCGACCACAGTCTCGATGCGAAGGGCCGAGTCATCCTCCCTGCGCGCTTCAGGGGCAGCTTCGAAGTCGGCGGCCGACTGACCCAGCACCACGAGCGCTGCCTCGCGCTGTGGACCCCGGGGGAGTTCGACCGCCAGATGGCAGAGATGCTCGCGGCCTCTCGAGAGGGCAAGGCGGCAGAGCGCAACGTCCTTCGCGTGTGGGCGGCTGGCTCCGTCGAGGTCGAGATCGACCGCCAGGGCCGCATGGGGATCCCCGCCAACCTGCGGGAGTTCGCCGGGCTGAACGGCGAGGTGCTGGTGAACGGCGCCATCGACCACATCGAGTTGTGGGACCCCGAGGAGTGGGCGGTGCGCGTCGCACCTGCCCAGGCGATCTTCCTCGGAGAGACCGAGTGAGACAGAA
>DATBQT010000211.1:0-4267 GCA_036560685.1 Acidimicrobiales bacterium | reverse complement strand
GCGAGACGCCGCGGTTGCGACGACGCTAGCCAGCACACCGTCGCGCACGCGTGACCTCGCGCACGGCGCCGTACCCTGTCGGGGTGCAGCGGGCTCGCGCCGACGCCGCGATCGACGGGCTCGAAGAGGTCTGGACGTCGTTGTGCACGCTCGGCCGGGCGCTCGAGCCCGCCCAGTTCGACCTGCCCACCGAGTGCCCCGGCTGGACGGTGAAGGACCAGTTCAGCCACGTGATCGGCACCGAGCTGCTGCTCGAGGGCCGCCCGGCCCCGGAGCCTGCCGGCGCTCCCCGCGACCACGTCCGCAACGACCTCGGCGAGCTGAACGAGCGGTTCGTCGAGGAGCGCCGGGACCGCACGGGCAGCGAGGTCGTCGCCGAGCTGGCCGCGCTCTCGGCTCGGCGCCTCGACACCCTGCGCGCGCTCGACGAGGAGGCCTGGCACGTGCTCGGGCCGAGCCCGATCGGGATGGTGCCCTACGTCGACTACATGGGCGTGCGCACGTTCGACTCGTGGGTGCACGAACAAGACGTCCGCCGAGCGGTCGGCGCCCCCGGCGGCCGCGGCGGGCTGGGCGAGCGGATCACGCTCGACCGGATGGAGGCGTCGATGCCCTACGTGCTCGGCCGGCGCGTCGCAGCCCCGCCCGGCACGACCTTCCGCCTCGACGTGACCGGGCAGCTCGGCCGCACGGTGCAGCTGGTGGTCACGCGTGACGCGCAGGGCAAGCCCCGCGCGGCATCCATGCCGGTGATCGACGGGAGCCCGACGGCGACGCTCCTGGTCGACGAGGAGACCTTCGTGCGACGGGCGTGCGGGCGGATCACCGCCGGCGCGGTCAGCGCCGACCCGCAGACCGCCTCGGCGGGCGACTCGACGCTGGTCGAAGACTTCATCGAGCGCATGGTGGTCATGGTCTGACTCGTTAGGGAGCCAGGACCCGCCAGTAGAGTGAGGTCCCCTATGCGCGCTACCTCAGAGGTTCTCGACGACAACAAGGTCCGTATCGCCGTCGAGGTCGACGAGGCCGAGGTCGAAGAGGCCGTGGCCAGCACGGCCAAGGCCTTCGCCCGCGAGGCGAAGATCCCGGGGTTCCGCCCGGGCCACGCTCCCCGCCAGGTCGTCGAGGCGCGGATCGGCGGCGCCAAGGCGCTGCGCGGCGAGGCGCTGCGCGATCTGCTGCCGGACTACTACGCGCGAGCGGTGTCGGCGACCGAGGTCGAGCCGATCAGCCAGCCCGAGCTGAACATCACCTCAGGAGAAGAGGACGGCCCCGTCGAGTTCGACGCGGTCGTCGACGTGCGCCCGGTGCTGCGGCTCACTGGCTACGGCGCGCTCCGCGTCACCATCCCCTCGCCGGTCGCCACCGACGCCGAGGTCGACATCATGCTCGACCGCCTGCGCCGGACCGACGCCACCTTGGAGGACGTCTCGCGCCCGATCGTGACGGGCGACCACGTCTCGATGGACGTGCGCGGCCGCAATGCCGACGGCGACGAGGTGGTCTCCGTCGACGACGTCGACTACGTGGTGGGCAGCGGCAACCTCGTCGAGGAGGCCGACGAGAAGCTCTCGGGCATGCGCGCGGGGGAGACCCTCGAGGTCTCCGGCATCGCGCCGGGCGGCTCCCAGATGTCCTACACGCTCACCTTGAAAGAGGTGCGCGAAGAGGTGCTCCCCGAGCTCACCGACGAGTGGACCGAGGAGAACACCTCGTTCGCGACCGCCCAGGAGCTGCGTGACTCGTACCTCGACCAGATCCGCGCCGCGAAGCTGCGCCAGTCCCGCGAGGCGATGCGCAACGCGACGATGGCCGAGCTCACGTCCCAGATCGGCGACGACGAGGTACCCGAGGCGCTCTTCGACTTGGAGACCCGCGAGAGTCTTGCCGAGTTCCAGCGCTACCTCGAGTCGATGAAGATGACCTACGAGCGGTACTTCGAGGTCACCGGCCAGACCCCCGACCAGTTGATCGAGATGATGCAGGGCGACGCGCGCCGGGCCGTGAAGCTCGACCTCGCGCTGCGATCGATCGCCGCCGAAGAGGGGCTCGAGCCGACGCCCGAGCAGCTCGACGAGGAGCTCGAGAAGCTCGCGAAGAGTTCCGGCCGCACGCCGGACAAGCTCCGCGACGAGCTGGAGCGCTCCGGGCGGGGCGGGGCGATCCGCGCGCAGAAGATCAAGGAGATGGCCGCAGACTGGGTCCTCGAGCGCGTCACGTTCGTAGACGAGGCTGGAGCCGAGATCGACCGGTCGTACCTCGAGGCGGACGAGGACGAAGCCACGACGGAGAGCGACGGGCCCGAGGGCCCAGGGACGGACACCACAGAGGAGAGCGAGTGACCATGAACGACAACCTGCGAGCCAACAACTACCTCGTCCCGACGGTGGTCGAGTCGTCGAACCGCGGCGAGCGGGCCTACGACCTCTACTCGCGCCTCTTGAAGGAGCGCATCATCTTCCTCGGCTCGGTGCTCGACGACACCGTCGCGAACCTGATCTGCGCCCAGATGCTCTTCTTGGAGTCAGAGGACCCCGAGAAGGACATCCACCTCTACATCAACTCGCCGGGCGGCGACCTCACCGCGCTGCTCGCGATCTACGACACACTCAAGTACATCAAGCCCGACGTCTCCACGTTCTGCTTCGGCCAGGCGGCGTCCGCCGGCGCGGTGCTGCTCGCGGCGGGCACGAAGGGCAAGCGCTTCGCGCTCCCGCACTCGCGCATCCTCTTGCACCAGCCATGGGGCGGCGTCGGGGGACAGGCGAGCGACATCGAGATCCAGGCGCGCGAGATCCTGCGGATGCGCGACCTGCTGAACGAGATGCTCTCGAACGACACCGGCCAAGAGACGGACCGGATCGCCAAGGACACCGACCGGGACTTCGTCATGACCGCCGACGAGGCCGTCACCTACGGACTCGTCGACGAGGTGATCTCGGCCAGGGAGGGAACCACCCTTGCGGCGGTCGGTGCGGCCTAAGGTTTGCCCCCGGGGCTACCCGGCAGGGGAAGGGGCGCGACGTGGCCAAGTTCGGTGAAGGCGGTGACCTCGTCAAGTGCAGCTTCTGCGCGAAGTCCCAGAAGCAGGTCAAGAAGCTGATCGCGGGTCCGGGCGTCTACATCTGCGACGAGTGCATCGACCTGTGCAACGACATCATCGCCGACGAGCTCCATGAGCAGACAGACGTCCCCTTTGAGGAGCTCCCGAAGCCCAAGGAGATCTCCGAGTTCCTGAACGACTACGTCGTCGGGCAGGAGATGGCGAAGAAGATCCTCGCCGTCGCGGTCTACAACCACTACAAGCGCGTCCAGGCCGGCCAGCCCAAAGAGGACGTCGTCGAGCTCGGCAAGTCCAACATCTTGCTGCTCGGCCCGACGGGCTGCGGCAAGACGCTCCTCGCCCAGACGCTCGCGCGGATGCTCAACGTGCCCTTCGCGATCGCCGACGCCACGGCGCTGACCGAGGCCGGGTACGTCGGCGAGGACGTGGAGAACATCCTGCTCAAGCTGCTCCAGGCCGCCGACTTCGACGTGAAGCGGGCCGAGTCGGGCATCATCTACATCGACGAGATCGACAAGATCGCGCGCAAGGCCGAGAACCCGTCGATCACCCGCGATGTCTCGGGCGAGGGCGTCCAGCAGGCGCTGCTCAAGATCCTCGAGGGCTCGACCGCCTCGGTGCCACCCCAGGGCGGGCGCAAGCACCCGCACCAGGAGTTCATCCAGATCGACACGACCAACGTGCTGTTCATCTGCGGCGGCGCGTTCGCGGGGCTCGATGAGATCATCGAGCAGCGCATCGGGCGCAAGTCGATCGGCTTCGGCGCGCACGTGAGCTCGTCGCGCAACGGCGACGAGGAGATCTTCCGCCACGTGCTCCCTGAGGACCTCATGAAGTTCGGCCTCATCCCCGAGTTCATCGGGCGGCTCCCCGTCGTGGGCGCGGTGCGCCAGCTCGACCGTGACCTGCTCGTGCGCGTGCTGACCGAGCCCAAGAACTCGCTCGTCCGCCAGTTCCAGCGCGTCTTCGAGCTCGACGGCGTCGTGCTCGACTTCACCGACGACGCGTTGGAAGCCGTCGCCGACCTCGCGCTGCTTCGCGGCACCGGTGCCCGCGGGCTGCGCGCGATCCTCGAAGAGGTCCTGCTGGACGTCATGTACGACCTCCCGGGTCGCACCGACGTCGCCAAGTGCGTCGTCGACGCGACGGTCGTGCGCGACCGGGCCGCACCGACGCTCGTGCCGGCGAAGCCCGCGCGGGCAC
>DATBQT010000210.1:0-15134 GCA_036560685.1 Acidimicrobiales bacterium | reverse complement strand
GTTGACAGAGACGACCCGCTCGGGATGGCCGAGTCCGGCAGTGTGCTGCACGGCACCGGAGATGCCGAACGCCAGGTACAGGTCGGGGTCGACCATCGCCCCCGTCGTGCCGATCTGGCGCTCGTGTCCGACGACGCCGCGGTCCGCCACGGGGCGCGTCGCCCCCAGCGACGCGCCGAGCGCCGCGGCGACCTCCGCGAGGACGCTGAACTCCTCGCTGCCCCCGAGGCCGACACCACCCGCGAGGATGCGACTCGACTCGGCAAGGTCGACCTCGGCGGGATCGGCATCGTCCACCCGCAGGACCGAGGCGTCCCGAGCGGACGACGGCCAGAGATCGACGACGCGCGCGGCCGGTGGCATCGCGGCGGGGGGCACGTCGTCGGGGAATCGGACCGGCACCAGCGTCGCGACGAAGGGGCCGTCCACCTCGAGCGTGACCGCCTGCGCACCGTCGAGCCGCGTCAGGACCACCTGTGTCGACGAGATCCTCGTGCACCACGCGTGGCACGGCCGACCCATCGCCGCGGCGAGGCGTCCGGCGAGGTCGCGTCCGTCCGGGGACGCAGGGAGCACCAGCTGGCGCTCGTCGGCCAGCTCGCGAGCGAGCGCGCCGGCCCACGCCGCAGGCGCAAAGGGCCCGGCCTCGCAGGACCACCGCTCGGAGACCGACGCCCGCAGCGTCGCTGCGGCGCCCTCGACGTCGCTGCCGATGACCAGCACCCTGCCGTCACACTCCATGACCGCCGCGTCTGCGCCCGCGGGCAGCTGCCCCTCTCGCACCGGGACGACGGCGATCACAGCGCGCTCCCGACCCGAGTGCCGTCGACGATCGCGGCGTGGGCGCGACGTGGCGCCCTCGCGTCCCCGACCGTGTGCACGTCGAACCCTCGCACCCGGCAGCCCTCCGCGAGGGCGTCGTTCGGGATCGCAGGGAGTGCGAGCACCACGGCGTCGACGTCGCGGGACCCCGAGACCCCCGTGAGCACGTGCTGGATGTCGGCAGCGCCCCGGCGCAGCCCGGTGACCATCGTGCTCGTGGTCTGGACGATGCCCTTGGCGGTCGCACGGACCCAGAACTGCTCGAGGTCGAGGGTCACGCCAAGATCCTGTCCGACCACGAGCGAGGGGCTCGCGATCTCCACCGCGTGGCCCCGGTCGGCGAGCAGCTCGGCGACCGAGGTCGCCTGGTGGAAGCCGAGCTCGTCGACGACGAGCACCGCGCGGCCCTCGACCGCGGTCCCCCGCAGCACGTCGGTGACGTCGAGGAGCTGCGGGGCGCCATCGGGAACGTCAGCCCCCCACCAGGGCGACGCGGGCGTCGAGCCCGTTGCGACGACTACGGCGTCGGGAGAGAACGACGCGACGAGCTCCACGGTGGCGTCGACCCCCTGGGTCACCTCGACGCCCAGGGCGCGCAGCTCCGAGAGGAGGTTGCGGACGAGGTCGCCGAACTCTGCGCGGCCGGGGACGCGGGCTGCGAGCGCGACCTGTCCGCCGGGCTCGGCCTCGCGCTCGAGGATGACGACGCGGTGCCCGCGCTCGGCCGCCGTGACCGCCACTTGGAGCCCGGCCGGTCCTGCGCCCACCACCACCACGGTGCGGGGTCGCCTGGCGCGTGGCGCCGCCGGCTCGGACTCCCTGCCGGTCCGAGCGTTCTCGATGCACCCGAGCCATCGGTTGAGTCCCATCCTTCCCACGCACTCCTGGTTGCACGAGAGGCACAGCCGCACGCGTTCGGTGTGCCCGGAGCGAGCCTTTCGCGCGAAGTCGGCGTCAGCGATCTGGCCTCGCACGACGCCCACCAGGTCGCAGTGCCCCTCGGTGAGCGCACGGTCAGCCTGGACGGGGTCCTTGAACCGCCCGACCCCGACGACCGGCAGCCCCACGCGTCGGCGGATCGCAGACGGGATGAACAGCGCGTAGCCCGGCCGGACCGCCATCGACGCCTCGATCGCGAACAGCGACGAGGTCGCGACGCCGATCGACGTGTTGAGGTAGTCAACGGACCCCGTGGCCTCCACCATCACGGCGACCTCGACCGCCTCGTCGATCGTCGTGCCCCCGTCCAGCAGCTCGTCGCCGCAGAGGCGGACCCCGAGCGCCTTGTCCGGTCCGATCGCGGTGCGCACCGCGTCGACGAGCGCAAGCAGCAGCCGTGCGCGGTTCTCGAGCGACCCTCCCCACCTGTCGGCACGACGATTCGTCGCGGACGACAGGAACGCCCGGACGATCGAGGAGTGCGAGCACTGCAGCTCGACGCCGTCGAAGCCGCCCTCGATGCATCGTGCCGCGACGTCGGCGTAGCCGGCGACGATCGAGGCGATCTCCTCGTCGTCAACCGCCTTCGGCACCTCCTTGAAGAGGGGGTCGGCGATCGGCGAGGGCGCCCAGACCGCGAGTCGCGAGTACATCGACGACGCCTGCCCCCCGTTGTGGTTGAGCTGCGCGAGGATCGGGGTGCCGTAGGCGTGGACTGCGTCGGTGATGCGTCGGTAGCCGGGCAGCACCTCGGGGTTGAAGCCGTGGATCAGCTTCTCGTAGGGCCAGTCGGTGGGATGCGTCGAGTGCTCCTCTGTCACGATGAGGCCCGCGCCGCCCCGCGCCCTTGCCGCGTAGTAGGCGGCGTGCTGCGCAGATGGCAGCCCGTCGACCGCGTAGTTCGTGAGGTGCGCCGAGAAGACGATGCGGTTGGCAAGTCGGAGCGGCCCGACGCTGAGCGGCTTGAAGAGCAGCTCGAGTCTCGACGTCGAGGTCATCGAGACGGCGCTCCGGCCGAGCACGCGACCCGGCGCGCCTCGAGCATGGCCATCAGGATCCCTCGGGGCGCGACGGCGTCGCCGATCACCGTCGCCGAGGGCGGCCACGTGCGATCCTCGGGCACCCGGTGGCCGGCGTCCACGCAGACGACGGCTGGCACGCTCACCCGGAGCGCCGTGAAGCTGTCCTCGACCACGACCGATCCAGCGCTGATCGCGACGGCCCTGGCGTGGCCGATGACGGCGACGCCCGCTCGCGCGAGTCGCCCATTGGCATCGACGAGGTCACCCGAGGCCGAGAGCTGGGAACCGACGACGACGTCAGACGTGATGAGCGTCGTCGTCGCGCCGAGCTGTGCTGCCATCTCCGCGACGCCCACTCCCACCGGACCACCGATGGGGTCGAGGACGACGACGACGCCGGCCAATGCCGCGCCGTCGGCGACCGACCTCGCGTCGAGGACCTGGACCGAGCCGTCATCGCCGTCGCGAAGCCAGAGCCTCGCCGGGGCACCGCCGGTCGCGACGACCACGATCGCGTCGTCCACCAGGTCGGCCGCGTCGACGCGGCTCGTGGTGCGGATCGTGACGCCTTCGTGCACCGCCTCGCGCTCCAGCCAGTCGGCCAGCGCGCCGAGCCTCGAGCGCCCCGGCAGCCTCGCGGCAGACCGAACCGCACCACCGAGGGCGTCATCTTGCTCGTGCAGCACGACCGCGTGGCCGAGCCGCGCCAGTGCCCGTGCAGCCTCGAGCCCGGCGACGCCTCCGCCGACGACCACCGCGGCGGGTGCGTGGCCTCGCGGGTGCTCGACCACGTCGATGTCGAGGGCGGCGTCCTCTCGCTCATGGCCGGCAAGGGGGTTGACGCAGCACGACACGATGGGGTTGCGGGGATCGCGGACGAGGCAGTGCTGGTTGCACAGGATGCAGGGCCGGACTCGCGCACCCTCGCCGCTCACGGCCTTCGCGCACAGGTCGGGGTCGGCGATCTGCGCTCGGGTCATCTCCACGAGGTCGATGGCGGCCGTCGCCACGAGGCGCTCGGCAGTCTCGAGGTCGACGATCGACCCCTGCGCGCAGACGAGTGGCGACGGCCCAGTGAGGCGGAGCGCGTTCGCGAGCTCCGCGGTCGCGGCCTCGTTGAAAGCCTGCTCGACGTGGCCGTCGGGCTGGGTCGCGGCCTCCGAGTAGATCGAGCCACGAACGAAGCAGACGTAGTCGACGCCCTCGGTGGCGCCAGTGAGGAGCTCGGCTGCGACCTGCGTCGTGATCCCCGCCCACGGGGCCAGTTCATCGAGGCAGAAGCGCACGCCGACAATCGCGTCGCCGACCACCGCGCGCACCGCGTCCACGACGTCACGGAGCAAGGCGGCCCTGTCCTCGCCGAGGCGATCGCCTCGGAGGTTCGTGAGGCCCGAGCAGAACTGGCGAAGGAGGCTGTGCTGCCCGGCATTGAGCTCGACGCCGTCGCAGCCCTGATCGCACGCGATCGTGGCGCTCGCGGCGAATCCCGCAACGAGCGCGGCGACCTCCTCGTCGCCCATGACGAGCGGCTGCTCGTGAGTCATGACATTGGCGACGAGCGATGGCGCCCACAGGACGTCCTGGGTCCACGCCGTGGAGCCCTGCATGCCTGCGTGGCCGAGCCCCGCCAGCACGAGCGACCCGTGGGGCTTGCACGCCTCGGTGATCGCCCGCCACCCGCGAGCGCACGCCGACGCGAGCGGGGCGCGCTCGTAGGGCCAGTCGCTCTCGTGGACCGACGCGACCTCGGTCACGAGCGTCGCGCACCCCCCGCGCGCTCGGCGTTCGTAGTAGGCGACATGGCCCTCCGACAGCGACCGGCCCGCTCCCAGGTTCGTGACGTGGGGGCCGAACACCACTCGGTTCGCCGCGGCACGCGCACCGATGCTGATCGGGTCGAACAGCCCCGAGGTCACGTCCTGGTTGCGCCGACGGCAACAAGCGAGGAGTGGTCCCGGCTGGCGCGCGGCCGCAGCGTGACGGGCGCCGGCGTCGCCGACTCCCCGTGGCCGTAGACGCAGTCGGGATCGGGACCGTCGAGTGGCATGCCAGTGAAGAACTTCGCCGCCATGCAGCCCCCCCTGCAGGCGTCCCACGAGCCGCACGACGCGCACGCGCCGGCGCTGCCCGGGGCACGGAGCTCCGCGAACAGCTCGGACTCCCGCCACACCGAGGCGAAGCCGCCGGCGTCGCGCACCGATCCGGCCCGGAACTCGTCGTGGATCGTGAAGGGGCAGGCGTAGACGTCGCCGATGGGGTCGACGAGGCACACGACGCGTCCCGCACCGCAGAGATTGAGCCCGTCGAGGGGCGCACCGAGCGGCGAGAGGTGGAAGAACGAGTCACCAGTGAGCGTGTCGGGGTGGTCGAGCAGCCACGCATGCAGGAAGCGGTTCTGGTCGCGCGTCGGCTTGAGCCGCTCCCAGTGATCCACCGCCCTGCCGGACGGCCGGAGTCGCGTCAGGCGCAGCTGTGCGCCGAGGTCCTGTGCGAGCGACTCGAAGTCGTCGAGCTGGTGGAGGTTCTCGCTCGTGACGACGACGGAGATCTTGAACCTCCCGAAGCCGGCGTCGGCGAGCTGGCGCATCGCGCCGAGCGCGGCGTCGTACGACCCCTCGCCGCGGATCGCGTCGTTGACCTGCGCCGTCGCACCGTCGAGCGAGATCTGCACGTCGACGTAGTCCATCGACGCCAGCCTTCGCGCCCTCGTCGCGTCGATCCGGGACCCATTGGTCGAGAACTTGACGCCGACGCGACGCGCAACGGCGTGCTCGAGCAGCTCGAAGAAGTCACCTCTGATCGTCGGCTCGCCTCCGCCGACGTTCACGTAGAAGATCTGCATCGCGGCGAACTCGTCGATGAGCGCCGCCGCCTCGCTCGTCGTGAGCTCGCCAGGATCACGTCTGCCAGACGAGCTGAGGCAGTGCACGCAGGCGAGGTTGCAGGCCCAGGTGATCTCCCAGGTCAGGCAGATCGGCGCGGCGAGCCCGTGCTCGAAGCGGTCGCGAAGCCCTCCGTCAGCGCCCATCGACCACTCCGGAGTCGAAGAGCCGCGCGAGCGCCGCGACGTACGCCGTGACCTCGTCGGGCGCCACGTGCGCGGCGACGGCGGACGCCGCCGACGCATGGTGCTCGAGATCCTCCAGCACGTCGACGAGCGGGAGCGACTTCACGAACACGAGCCGACGGGTCTCGAAGTGGTACGCGAGCGCGCCGAAGGACTCTGGTCGAAGTGCGACCTGGGGGTGGAGTCGAGCCGGGAGGTTCGGGTCGAACGTGGCGGGCTTCGCTTCGACAGGGGCCACGCTTAGTACACGCCGCACAGTCCGTCGATGGAGACCTCTTCGACGAGCAGCTCGACAGCCGTCTCGTCAGCGTCCTCGGGTGTGTCGTCGACCTGCGTCGTGGGCTCTACCACCATCGCCTCCTCTGGCTCGAAGGCGCCATTCTGCCGCGACCTCGCCACCTGCTCGGGCGACCCGTGCCGTGGGCTCAAATGCCACGGCCGCATGGGAGACTCGGCCGTGGCTCGAGAGGCGCTCGTCTCGATCACCGGGGCGCCACAGGGCGCGTCGCTCGAAGGCGCGCTGCTTCGCGCTGATCGGACGCTGGAGTGGCTCTCTGGCACGCTCGTCTCGGGCGGATCACCGTGGCGGCTGTTCCGACTCTCTGACGACGGCGCGCGGCTCTTGGGTGCGTGGACCGACGGCGAGAGGGTCCAAGGTGATGCGGCGTCGTGCTCACTCGCGCGACGGTTCGTCGACGCCGGGCTGCTCCACCCGACGTTCGCACCTCGAGCGCCGTCCGCCGGCGACGTCGACGTTGTCATCCCTGTCCGCGACGACGCCGACCGCCTGCGCCGCGTGCTCTCCGTGCTCTCATCTCGACGCGCCCCGCGGGTCACCGTGGTCGACGACGGCTCGGTGGACGGCGAGGCGGTCGCGGCCGTGGCCGCCGAGCACGACGCGACGCTCATCCGGCGCGAGACCCCGGGCGGTCCGGGCGCCGCGCGAAATACGGGCTTCGCCTCGACGACCGCGCCGTTTGTCGCGTTCATCGACGCCGACGCGCTCCCCGAGTCCGAGTGGCTGGACTTGCTCCTCTCGCACTTCGACGATCCCGCGGTCGCCGCGGTCGCGCCCCGAGTCCGCGGCCCGGCCGGTGCGGGTGCTCGCGAGCGCTTTGAGGCCGCCGCGTCCCCCCTCGACCTTGGCCCCCACCCCGGCGTCGTGCGACCGGGCGCGGCCGTCGCGTTCGTCCCGGGCGCCGCACTCGTGCTGCGCCGCGCAGCCGTCGTGGTTCCCTTCGACGAGTCGCTGGGCGTCGGCGAGGACGTCGACTTGGTCTGGCGGCTCTGCGAGCAGGGTTGGCTCGTGCGCTACGAGCCCGACGTCGTCGTGACGCACGCCGCGCGCTCGACCTGGCACGCGTGGATCGCCCAGCGGTTCAGCTACGGGCTCTCAGCCGCACCGCTCGAGGCGCGCCACGGGGACGCGGCCGCGCCACTGCGCGCCGATCCCCGGGTGCTCGGGACCCTCGCACTCGTGCTCGCTGGGCGGCCGCGTGCCGCGCTTGGCCTTCTCAGCTGGTCGGCGACCTCGCTCGCGACGCAGCTCGACGGCATCGCCACCCGCGGCGGCAGCGACGCTGCCGCTCGCCAGATCGCCGCGCGCGGCACGGCGCTCGCCGCGCCCGGGCTCGCACGGAGCGCGTTTCGGACCTACGGCCCCGTCCTCATCGCCGGTGCCGTCGTGCTGTCGCCGCTCCGAAGGCCGGTGATCGTGCTCACGACCGCCGCCACCGCCGTTCGGTGGTGGCGCGCGGGTCGCCCACGCGACCCGATCACGTTCGCCGCGATGAGCCTCGCCGATGACCTCGCCTACGGCGCGGGCGTGCTGACTGGGTCCGTGCGCGCCCGCCGGCTCGGCGCCTTGCGTCCACGGCTGCGCCCCGCGACGAGCACTGCGTCGATCAGTCGAACTTGACCACGCCGCGCACGTTGCGGCCCGCCTCGAGGTCGTCGTAGCCCAACTGGACCTCGTCGAGCGAGTACTCCTTGGTGACGAGCTCGTCGATGAGGAACGTCCCCTTGTTGTACATATCGAGGATCCTCGGGATCTGCACTCGAGGGCTCTGGGAGCCGAAGACCGTCCCGAGCAGGGACTGGTTGTACATCGCAAAGCCGAACAGGTCCATCGAGACCTCGGTCTGGCTGTGCGGGGCGAGCCCCACCACCACGATCCGACCGCCCTTGCTGGTGGCCCTGCACGCCGGCATGATCAGGTCGCCGGTCACCTCTGAGGGCGTGAGGATCGTGGCGTCGGCGAGCCGTCCGCGCGTCAGCTCCGCTGCCACGAACGCCGCTTCGAGCAGGTTCGCCGCGCCGTGGGTGGCGCCGATCTTCTTGGCGCTCTCGATCTTGGAAGGGAGCAGGTCGACCGCGATGATCGCGCTCGCGCCGGCGATCCTCGCTCCCTGGATCGCGCCGGAGCCGACGCCGCCGCAGCCGACGACGATCACGACCTCACCGGGGCGGACGTTGGCGCGATCGACCGCCGCGCCGAAGCCCGTCGCGAGGCCGCAGCTCACGAGGGCGGCGGCGCGCAGGCTGACACCCTGGTCGACCTTGACCAGCGACGCCTCGTTCACGACGATGTACTCCGAGAACGTCCCGAGGTTGCACATGCGGTTGAGGTCGTCGTCACCGAGGTGGTGGCGGTAGGTGCCGTCTGAGATCATCGGCCCGGCCAGTGTCGTGGCGTTGAGGTCGCAGATGTAGCCCCTGCCCGTGGCGCACCACGAGCACTTGCCGCACGACGGGATGAAGGAGGCCGCGACGTAGTCGCCGGGCGCGAAGTCGTGGACCTCGGCGCCCACCGACTCGACGATGCCGGCGCCCTCGTGGCCGCCGATCGCCGGGAACATCGACCCGTTCTTCGTGAGGAACGCGAGGATCTCGGGAGGGGCCGAGATGTTGCCGTTGCGGAGGTGCTCATCGGACTGGCACATCCCCGCGTAGGCCATCTTCACCTTGACCTCATGGGGGTGCGGGTCGTCGAGCTCGATCTCCTCGGCCCTCCACGGCTCCTTGACGCCGCTCACGATCGATGCCCTGGTCCTCATGGGTCCTCCTGTCAGCCCGGCCAGTCGAAGCAGCCGCGGTGCGAGGCTACATCCGGTCGGGGGCGTGGATCCCGAGGAGCGAGAGCCCGAGCTCGAGCGTGTTCGCGGTGGCATCGCACAGCACGAGCCGGCTCTCGCGGGTCGCCTCGTCGGGCGCTCGGAGCACCGGGCAGTTCTCGTAGAACGCTGTGAACGTCTGGGCGATCCCGAAGAGGTAGCCGCAGAGCCGGTGCGGGGCCAGCCACTCGAGCGTCGCGCCAAGCGACTCTTCGAACCGGAGGAGCTCGAGCGCCAACGTGCGCTCGTGGGGATCGGCGACCGAGACGCGCGCGCCAGGCAGCGGGCCGTCGCGCCCCAGGCGACGGAAGATCGAGCGGATCCTCGCGTGCGCGTAGGCGAGGTAGGGGCCCGTGTCGCCCTCGAGCGACAGCATCCGCTCCCAGTCGAAGACGTAGTCGCGCATCCGCTCGGTCGACAGGTCCGCGTACTTCACCGCACCGATCCCGATGGTCTCGGCGAGCAGCTCTCGCTCGTCGGGCCCGTACGCCGCATCGCGGGCGTCGAGTGCCATCTTGGCGCGCTCGACCGCCTCCAGCAGCAGGTCCACGAGCTTGAGGGTCTCGCCGTCTCGGGACCGCAGGATCTTGTGGTCGGGGCCGAGCACGTTGCCGAACGCGACGTGCTTGGCGTCGACGCCGTCCGGCACCCACCCCGCGGCTCGGGCCACCGCGAACACCATCTCGAGATGCTGGGTCTGTGGGGCGCCGACGACGTAGTAGAGCCGATCGCACCCGAGCGTCTCGATCCGGTCGCGAAGCGCGGCGAGGTCCGACGCCGAGTAGCCGTAGCCTCCGTCTCGTTTCCGCACGATGAGCGGAAGCGGGTCGCCCTCGCGGTTGGTGAAGCCCTCGGGGAACACGCAGAGCGCGCCGTCGCTCTCCACCAGCAGCCCTGCGTGGTCGAGGTCCTCGACGACGGCATCGAGCAGGTGGTTGTAGGAGGACTCGCCGACGACGTCCTCGGGCTTCAGCCCGACGTCGAGCAGCCGGTAGACGCGGTCGAAGTAGCGGCTGGACTCGTCGACGAGGACGCGCCAGCGCCGCAGCGTCTCGGGGTCGCCCCCTTGGAGCGCGACGACCCGGCGCCGGCTCCGCTCGGCGAACGCCTCGTCGTGCTCGAACTTCTCGCGTGCCGCCTTGTAGAAGGCGTCGAGGTCCCCGACCGAGAGCTCCGAGGCGGCCACGTCCTCCCCGATGTCGATGAGGTGCTCGATCAGCATCCCGAAGTTCGTGCCCCAGTCGCCCACGTGGTTCCGGACGATGACCTCGTGGCCGTAGAACCGGAGGATCCTTGCGAGCGAGTCACCGATGACGGTGCCGCGCATGTGGCCGACGTGCATCTCTTTGGCCACGTTCGGCGCCGAGTAGTCGAGCGCGACGCGGTGGCGCTCGGTCGCCTCAGCCACGTTGAGCCGGTCGTCGGCGTAGTTCGCGGCCAGCGACGACGCAATGAAGTCGTCGGCCAGCGTCAGGTTCAAGAACCCTGGCCCGGCCACCTCGATGGTCGCGAGACCTTCGAGGTCCACCGTGGCCGCGATCGCGTCGGCGAGCTCGCGCGGAGGTCGCCCGAGCCGCTTGGCAAGCGCCAGCGCGCCGTTCGCCTGGTAGTCCACGCGGTCCGAGACCCGCACCACGGGGTCCGCCCCGGGCTCGACCGCGTCGAAGGCGGGCCGCAGCAGGGCCGAAAGGAGCGAGGCGAGGTCGGTCATCGGGTCGTCGTTGACGAGGTGGGCGTCACGCCGGGGCGCACGCACCGCCGCCGCAGCAGCCCGAGCCACAGCCTTGGCCCTCGGAGGCGAACCCGGTCGCGGCGAACGCGGGGAGCAGCCGGACCACGTCGTCGTGGCCAGCCGGGCAGGCAGTCGGGACGTCGGCGTCACGCATCATCCTGCGCTCCTCGAAGCGCGCGTCGCACGCTCTGCATCGGAACTCGTAGATCGGCACCGCGTCCTCCTCGAACGATCCTACCGGTCGCGCTCGTCGTGCCCTTGGGTCGCACACGGCAGAATGGGCACATGTCCACCCCGCATCCCGACTCCTACGGCGCTCGCTCGACGCTTCGCGTCGGAGACCGCGACCTCGCGATCTTCTCCCTCGACGCCCCGGGGCTCGCGCACTTCCACGTCGACCGCCTGCCGTTCTCCATCAAGGTCCTCTTGGAGAACCTGCTGCGCCATGAGGACGGGACGAAGGTGACGGCCGCGCACATCGAGGCGGTCGCGCGATGGGGCGAGAACCCCAAGGCGCACGGCGAGAGCGCCGGCGACGACGCGCAGGAGCTTGCATTCTGCCCCGAGCGCGTCTTGATGCAGGACCTGACCGGCGTGCCGGCGGTCGTTGACCTCGCCGCGATGCGCAACGCGATCGAGGCGCTCGGCGGCGACCCTTCGATGATCAATCCGCGTGTCCCTGTCGAGCTCGTCATCGACCACTCCGTGATCGTCGAGCGAAGCGGCACGCCCAGCGCCTTCGACGACAACGTCGCGATCGAGTACGAGCGCAACCTCGAGCGCTACAAGCTCCTCAAGTGGGCGCAGGGGTCGTTCGAGAACTTCCGTGTCGTGCCGCCGGGCACCGGCATCTGCCACCAGGTGAACCTGGAGTACCTGTCGCGCGTGGTCTTCGAGTCCGAGGGCGAGGCGTACCCCGACACGCTGGTCGGGATCGACTCGCACACCACCATGGTCAACGGCCTCGGCGTCCTCGGCTGGGGCGTCGGCGGCATCGAGTCCGAGGCGGCCATGCTCGGCCAGCCGATCCCGATGCTCGTGCCACCGGTCGTCGGACTCCGTCTCACGGGGAGCATCAACGAGGGCGTGACCGCCACCGACGTCGTCCTCACGATCACCGAGCTGCTCCGTCGGCACGGCGTCGTCGGCAAGTTCGTCGAGGCCTTCGGCCCGGGGGTCGCGGCGCTGTCGCTGGAGACGCGCGCGACGATCGGCAACATGTCGCCCGAGTACGGCTCGACGTGCACGATGTTCCCGATCGACGAGCTCACGCTGGACTACCTCACCTTCACGGGGCGCACCGCCGACCACGTGGCACTGGTCGAGGCGTACGCGCGGCGCCAGGGCCTCTGGCACGACCCCTCCGTCGACGAACCCGTCTACTCAGAGGTCGCAGAGCTCGACCTGTCGACGGTCGAACCGTCCTTGGCCGGCCCGTCGCGCCCCCAGGACCGCGTCGGCCTCTCGCAGGTTCGCGCCGCGGCCCGCGACGCAGCGGGACGCGAGCCGATCGAAGTGCCCGCGACGGGTGCGGCCTCGCGGGTCCGCGACGGCGACGTCGTGATCGCTGCGATCACCAGCTGCACCAACACGTCCAACCCGTCGGTGATGGTCGCCGCGGGCCTCGTCGCCCAGCGCGCGGTGGCGCGCGGGCTCGCGACGAAGCCGTGGGTGAAGACCTCCCTGGCGCCGGGGTCGCGCGTCGTCATCGACTACCTGGACAAGGCAGGGCTCCTCAAGCCGCTCGACTCGCTCGGCTTCTACCTCGCGGGATTCGGCTGCACGACGTGCATCGGCAACTCCGGCCCGCTCCTCGACGGCGTCTCCGAGGCCGTGGCCTCCGGCGGCCTGTCGGTTGCCTCTGTGCTGTCGGGCAACCGGAACTTCGAGGCACGCATCCACCCCGACGTGCGTCAGAACTACCTTGCCTCCCCGCCCCTCGTCGTCGCCTACGCGCTGGCAGGGACCGTCGACATCGACCTGTCCAGCGAGCCGATCGCGACCGGCGCCGACGGCGAGGAGGTCTACCTGCGCGACCTGTGGCCGACTGACGCCGAGGTCGCCGCCGCGGTGCGCGCCTCGCTCACGCCCGGGCAGTTCACGCAGCGCTACGCCGAGGTGTTCAACGGCGACGAACACTGGAACGCCGTCCAGGTCCCAAAGGGCGAGACGTTCGCCTGGGACGCGTCGTCGACCTACGTGCTTCGCCCCCCCTACTTCGACGGGTTCACGCGCGAGCCCACGCCGGTCCGCGACGTCATCGGCGCGCGCGTGCTCGCATGGCTCGGCGACTCGGTCACCACGGACCACATCTCCCCCGCAGGGGCGATCAGGGCCACGGTGCCGGCGGGCGAGTACCTCCTCGAGCACGGCGTCGCCGTGCCGGACTTCAACACCTACGGGACGCGTCGCGGAAACCACGAGGTGATGGTGCGCGGCACCTTCGCGAACCTCCGCCTTCGCAACAAGCTCGCGCCAGGGACCGAGGGGGGCGTCACCGCCAAGCTGCCGGACGGCGCGACGGTGACGATCTTCGCCGCGTCCGAGGCGTACCGCGACGAGGGCACCCCGCTCGTCGTCGTGACCGGCAAGGAGTACGGCTCGGGGTCGAGTCGCGACTGGGCGGCCAAGGGCCCGATGCTCCTCGGGGTCCGAGCGGTGCTGGCCGAGAGCTACGAGCGGATCCACCGCTCCAACCTCATCGGGATGGGCATCGCCGCGCTGCAGTTCCTGCCGGGCGAGTCCCTCGAGGCGCTGCGGCTCGACGGGACGGAGACCTACGACGTGATCGGGCTCGAGGCGCTGAACGACGGCGAGCTGCCGAAGACGGTGACGGTCCGCGCCGCTCGCGCGGACGGGACGGCAACCGAGTTCGCCGCTCGGCTCCGCATCGACACCCCGACCGAGGCCGACTACTTCCGCCACGGCGGCGTCCTCAACTACGTGCTTCGGATGCTGGTGGCGCAGACCGCCGCGTAGTCGGCGCTACGCCGTCGCGATCACCCTGAACGCCTCGGCGAGGCGGCCCTTCGGGAGACCGGCGCTCTTCGCGATCATCGCGCCCCACTCACGGAGCATCTCGTCGGCGTTGAACCCGTCGCGCAGCTGGCTGCGGTGGCTCGTCAGCGCCTGGACCTTCTTGTCGATCGACGACGTCGTGTCCACGACCATCGTCGGGGCGACGGTCCCGGCGATCCAGACCCGCGAGACCGTGTGGGGCTCGAGACCCTCGTCGTTGAGCAGGGCCGGGAACGCGTGGGGGTTCCTCGCGTCGGGATAGACGGCGCGCAGCGCCGCCTCCCCCGTCGAGAGGTGGTCAGGGTGCGACGCGAAGATCCGCTCGTAGTTCCGCTCTGCACTCTGGGTGAGCACGACGTCGGGTCGGACGCGGCGGATGACGCGGGCCAGGTCGCGCCGCAGCGCGAGCGTGGGCTCCACCATGCCGTCGGCGTAGCCAAGGAAGACGAGGTCGCTAACGCCGACGCACGCGGCGGCCGTCCGCTGCTCGTCCTCTCGGAGCTTTGCGCGGTCCTCTCGCGCCATGACGAGCTGGTCGCCGCCGGCGTCACCGGACGTGACGAGGCAGTAGGTCACCTCGACGCCCTGGGACGTGAGCGTCGCGACGGTGCCCGCCATGCCGAAGTCGACGTCGTCGGGGTGCGCCGTGATCACGAGCGCCCGGGAGATGGACCCGTCCGGCTCGTAGACGTCGAGCCGCGAGGTCGACGGCTTCTTCGACTCGGTCGCCGCCTTCTTCGCCGCGGGCTTGGCGCGCTTGGCGCTCACAGGACCGAGGCGGCGGGGTCTGCCACGTAGTGCTCGAGGTCCGCCAGGCAGGGATCGTTGGAGAACACCTCGACGATGGGCAGCCTGAGCCCCAGCCGCTTCATGGTGACCTGCGACTCGACGACCTGGTTCCACAGCAGCAGCGAGACGACGACGCCCGCAGATCCGGCTCGCGCCGTGCGGCCGGATCGGTGCAGGTAGGCCTTCTCGTCCTCGGGCGGGTCGTAGTGGATGACCACGTCGACGGCGTCGATGTCGAGCCCACGGGCCGCGACGTCGGTGGCGACGAGCACGTGCAGCTTGCCCGAGGTGAAGTCCGCGAGCGCGCGCTCGCGCTGGGACTGGCGCAGGTCGCCATGGATGGCCCCGGCGGTCACGTGCTCCTTGCCGAGCTGCTCGACCAGCCGGTCGGCGCCGCGCTTCGTGCGCACGAAGATGAGCACCTTGTCGTTCGAGCGGCTGATCGCCGTGGCGACCTTGACCTTGTCCATCTGGTGGACCTGGAAGTAGTGGTGCACCATCAGGGAGACCGTCTGGGTGTCGCTCACGACCTCGTGGAACACCGGGTCGGAGAGGTAGCGCTTGACCACGCGGTCGACAGCCCCGTCGAGCGTCGCCGAGAAGAGCAGCGTCTGGTGGGGGCGGCCGCTGAT
>DATBQT010000209.1:0-1504 GCA_036560685.1 Acidimicrobiales bacterium | reverse complement strand
ACCGAGTTCTTCCGCGTCACGCGCATCGTCCTCGACAAGGGGGCGCGTGACGTCAGGCCGCACATGCCGGTGGTGGCGCCCGATGGCGTCGTCGGCGCGGTGCTCCACGTGGCGGGCGACACCGTGGACGTGCAGCTCGCGGTCGACGCCGCCTTCGGAGTCGACGTCGAGGACGAGCGGACGCATGCGCGCGGATTCGTGCGCGGTACCGGGGACCCCGCCAGGTACAGCTGCAAGGTGGAGATGGTCGACTCGCGCGACGAGGTCGAAATCGGAGACCTGCTCGTCACGAGCGGCAAGGGCCGGTGGTTTCCCAAGGGGCTGCCGGTCGCGCGCGTCACCAGGGTGCTCAAGCGCGAGCTGGGGCGCGACCAGGACGTTGACGCGTCCCCCACCGTGGACTTCTCGCGGCTCGACACGGTGCTCCTGCTGGTGACCACGCCAGGCGAGGAGGCCGGCCCGACGGGCACCGTCGGTAATCCGGCGACGCGAGGGAGGCAGTGACGTGCGCAACGTCGCCTTTCTCGCCGTGGGCCTCGCCCTGTTGCTCGTCCAGGCCAACATCTTCCGTCTGCTCGACGACCTGCGGCTGACGCTCGCGCTCGCCCTGCTGGCGATGGCCGTGGTGCTGGACGTGGGACGCATGGTCCGGCAGATGCGCGCCGCGCCCGGTCACGCCCGCGCGCTCACCACGTTCCGCGCCGACGCCACGCTGCCCGCACTCGTCATCGCAGGACACGTCGTCCTCGTCTCCGTCTTCCATGCCCACGTCGGCAAGCCCATCCCGGCGCTGGTCCTGCCGCTCATCATCTTCATGGGCGTGCACGAGTACTCGCTCGCGCGCGGCGCCGCGGTCGCCTTCGTGCTCGGCTACGTGACCGACGTCCTCGGCATCGCGCCCGTCGGCCTCTACACGTTCACCTACGTCGCCACCTTCGTCCTCGCGCGCGCCGCCGGAGTGCGCCTCGCCGCCCAGACCACCTGGATGCAAGTTCTGCTCGCGGGCACCTTCACGCTGCTTCAGAGCACGATGATCCTGGTCCTACTCGCCATCTTCGGCCGCGACGCGTGGGTACCGCGCGCCCTCTACCCGCTCGCGTTGCCGCACGCGATCGCCACGGCAGCCATCGCGCCGGTCGTCTTCGCCGCGTGCCAGGCGCTCCACGTCGCGACGACCGCATCCACCCGCGCCGAGCCGACGGGGGGGATCCCGTCATGAGCGATCTTCTCGTCGCCCGGTCCGACGTCGGCGAGTTCCGGAAGCGCTACAAGTGGATGGCGCTCTTCGCGACGGTCTCGCTTCTGGTCGTCATCGTCCGGCTGTTCCAGCTCCAGGTCGTCGAGGGCACCGAGTACGCCGCCGTGGCCCACGAGAACATCATCCGCCGGGTCGTCATGCCCACGACACGCGGTGTGATCCGCGACGCCAACGGCAGGGTCCTCGCCTCGAGCCGCCCGTCCTACGACGTCGAGGTCGTCCCCGGACGGGTCATGCCGAGCGCGC
>DATBQT010000208.1:0-6420 GCA_036560685.1 Acidimicrobiales bacterium | reverse complement strand
TGGTCCAGCATCGCGCCGTGCGGTCGCCGGAATCGCAGGTCCCGCCCGTAGACGAGCGCGCATCCGAGCGCCCACGGTGCGGCGAGGGACCACCTCCGCCAAACGAGCGCCCCCAGAACCGCGAACGGCGCGGTTAGGAATAGGAGTGGGTAGACGAGAACTTCTGGACTGTCCTGGAGGATCCTCCGCCTCTGTCCGGGGCAGAGGAGCACCTGGCGGGCCTTGGCCTCGCCGTAGTGCAGGTCCCGCTTCAGCTGGCGTCTGTGACTTCCCCAGTCGATTGTGACAATCGCATCAGCGACGGACACAACCGACTCCCCCGCCCCCTCGATGCGCCATCCGAACTCGGTGTCCGAGCCGTAGTCAAACCGCTCGTCGAAGCCACCAATGCGGTCGAACAGCGCACGGCTGAACGCGAAGTTGCAAGTGACTACGCGACGCACCACGCTGCCGGACGGCAGGTCGTTGAGAGTGCCATATGAGCTGGGGCGCAGCGAGCGAACCGGACCTCCGGTGGCGGTGGCACTGCCCGAAATGATCGGGGCGGTGAGTCGCGACAGCCAACCGTGCTCGGGGATGCCGCCGACGTCGCAGAACGCGATGACCTCGCCCGTCGCGATAGCCACACCGGCGTTGCGCTGGTGCGGGATCGTGATCGCCCGGCCGGCCGGCCGGACGTAGTCGTTCCAATTCACCCAAGGGTGGTCGTCACGAATGCCCTGCAGACGCCCCAATGAAGCGTCTATGACGACGCACTCCGCTCCGAGTTCCACACACTGCGCACGGAGTTCGTCCAGTGTTGTAGCGAGGGCCGGCTCGTCCTTAGAGATCACGACCACTGAGATTCGTGCCACAAGTCTTGAATCCTGCCATCCTGATTGTGTGCTCCAGTCGCTGCTCACGCTATGAGGCGACTTCGGATCGGGGCGACTTAGGGCACGCGACTAGTACGAGGTCCGTACGAGGTCCGCGCGAGCACGGGGTCAGTGTCGGAGGCGGGACTTGAACCCGCACGCCCCAGAGGGCACCAGCCCCTCAAGCTGGCGCGTCTGCCTATTCCGCCACTCCGACGCGGTGGTGAAGGTTAGCGCACCACTGTTGTTCGACTCCCCTACGGCTTCGTCGATGCGGGCAACAGCGTCGGCACCTGGTCGACGAAGCCGCTGACGGTGTCGGTCGGCAGGACGCCAGCAATCGACGGCGACCACGCCTCGTAGATGGAGGGCGAGTACAGCGGGAGGCCTGCCATGAGGTCCCACAGCCTCGCGTCCATCGCGTTCCACGACGGCTGTGCCTCGATCGGGTTGAGCATCCCCGCGGCTGCAAGCGCGTTCGTCGTCACGACGGGATCGTCGACACCCGTCCACGACAGGTCGGTCGCAATCGGCGCGGCCGGCGCGAGCCAGTTGGCGCCGGAGTGCGTGATGAAGCCGTCACCGGTGCGCGAGACCAACGCCGTGGTGCACGAGCCGCCGCGCAGAGTCGCGACCGCTGCCAGCGACGTCGGCGTCGCCCGCAGCGTGACCACGATCCCCTGGCGCTCCAGCTGGGCGGCCACGATCGCTGCTGCGGCGTGGAGCGCGGCGGGCGCGTCCGGCACCGCCATGCACATCGAGAACCGTGATCGCCCAGGGGTGAGCCAGCCCGATCGTGACTTCGCGTAGCCGGCCGCCACCAACATCGCGTCAGCCTGGGCGATGTTCGGCCCCTCGCCGTAGGCGTCGGCCCCCGACGCCCCAGGGATGACCGTCGTCGGCGGCGCGTCGTCCACGACGGGCGTCCCGGGCAGGCCGAGGTAGCCCTGCTGACCCTGGCCGAGCAGGTGCGAGACGCCCGCGGTGGTCGTGTAGTCGATCGGGGTCGCGAGGCCGTCGAGGATCGCCCCGCGGTCCACGAACCGCGCGACCGCGCCGCGGACCATCGGCGACAGGGCACCGGCGCCGCGAACCGCGAAGTCGAGGCTCACGACCGTGGTCGAGTGCTCGAGGTGCGACGTGTAGGCGCCGGTCGACGTCACCGCCTGGAGCTGGGCGGTGCTGGGCGCGGCGAGGAACACGGTCCGCGGCGGCGCGCTCGGGGCGCTCGGCGTGCCCGGGTCCGTGGTCAGGTGGACCGCTGTGTACGCCGGCGGCGCGCCCGTCCAGGCGGGGTTGACGACCAGCGAGATCTCGCGATGGCTCGCGGACACGAGCTCGTAGGGGCCGATCGAGGGGTCGAGCGCCGCGGTGGGCAGGGCGCAGCGCGCGCCGTGGGTGCCAGCGGGGACGACGAGGTTGAACAGCGACTCCCAGTCCGAGTACGGGGTCGTGAACACGACGGTCACCCCGGTGCCCATCGCGGTCGGCGTGACCGACGCGATCTCGCGGTAGCCGAGGTCGCCCACCACGCGGTCCGCGCGACGCTGCTGCCAGGTGCGCACGAGGTCCGCGGGGGAGAACGCGGCGCCGCTCGGCCAGCGGACCCCCGGAGCGATCGTGTAGACGACGGTCTGGGGGCTGAGGTTGACGACCTCCGCCTGGGCGATGACCGACGTGTCGCCAACGGGGACCGCGAGCGGGCCCTCGGTGAAGGCCGACGGCAGGACCAGGCTCAGGACCGCGTCGGTGGAGGGCGTCGTGGTCGGCGACGCAGGATCGCAGCCGCCGAAGGGGCCGGGGATCGCGACGGTCAGCGTCGTGGCGGGCGGCTCGGCGGCGGTCGCGTGGGCGGAGGAGGCAGCGAGGAGCGACCCGAGAACCGCCGCGGCGCCTAGCTGCGCGACGAGCCGTCTGCGCATCGGCGCGGCGTCACTGCAGGCGCAGGTCGAGCGTGAGCGTCGCGAAGGCGAAGACCAGCGCGAGCGCGATCGTGATCCGGTCGAGGTTCCGCTCGACGACCGTCGAGCCCTGCGCGGCCGAGCCCATCGAGCCACCGAACATGTCCGAGAGACCCCCGCCCTTGCCCGAGTGCATGAGGATCAGCAGGATGAGCCCGAACGCCGAGGCAGCCTCGATCACGACGAACACTGCGGTGAACAGCACAACTACCTCCGGGGGGAACGACGCGGGGAACGATAACAGTCCGCCACGGCCCCGATGACGGCGGCAAAGCTCGCCGCGACGAGGCTCGCACCCCCGACCAGGAGCCCGTCGACGTCGTCTTGGTCCACCAGCTCCGCCGCGTTGTCCTCGGCGACCGAGCCCCCGTAGAGGATGCGCAGGTCGTCTGCCCCCTCCCCCAGGTGCCCCCGGGCCACTGCGCGAAGCTGGGCGCAGGCTCCCTGCGCGTCGATCGGCGTCGCCGACTGTCCCGTGCCGATCGCCCAGACCGGCTCGTAGGCGACGAGCACCTGAGTCCCCGAGACGTCGCCCAGCGGCTTGAGCGCCGCGTCGAGCTGGCGTGCGAGCACGAGGTCGGTCTCGCCGTCGGCACGCTGCTCTTCGGACTCACCCACGCAGATCATCGGCGCGAGCCCGGCGCGCCGTGCGGCGGCCGCGGTGCGCCCCACGGCGTCGTCGTCCATCCCGTAGAGGCGTCGACGCTCGGAGTGCCCGGCAAGCACCGTCGTCACCCCGAGCCGGGCGAGCATCCGGGCGGACACCTCCCCGGTGTAGGCGCCCTGGTCGTGCTCGCTCACGTGCTGGGCACCGAGCCCGACCGCGAGGCGGTCCGACTCGATGACGCTCGACGCCGTGCGAAGGTCCGTGAACGGCGCGAGCACGAACACGTCGACGCTCGCGACGTCCATCGTGCGCAGCCGCACCGACAGCTCCGAGAGGTGGTGCACCGCCTCGACGTGGTCGAGGTGCATCTTCCAGTTGCCCGCGACGACGGGCCGACGGGGGCTCACGAGCACCGCTCGGCGTTGGGCGCGGCGCGCAGGGCGGCGAGCGCGGGGAGGTCGCCGCGCTCGAGCAGCCGGAGGGTCGCTCCCCCGCCGGTCGACACGAACGAGACCGCGTCGGCGAGCCCGGAGCGCTCGAGGGCGAGCGCGCTGTCGCCGCCGCCCACCACGCTGAACGCGTCGGACGATGCGATCGCCCTCGCGACCGCCTCGGTCCCATGGGCGAAGCGCTCGTCTTCGAACGCGCCCATCGGGCCGTTCCACAGGATCGTGCGCGCCCCGGCGAGGAGGCGCGCGAACGATGCGGACGACGCCACGCCGATGTCCAGGCCGACCCACCCGTCGGGCAGGTCCCCCTCGAAGGTCTGCACCTCGCCGTCCGAGGCGCCCGGGCCGAACGACGCCCCCGGCGACAGCGCGACGACGTCGGACGGCAGCACGACGCGCGCCGCGCCGCCGAGCAGCGCCCAGCAGTCGTCGATGCGCGTCGCGTCGACGAGGGACGCGCCGACGTGTCGCCCCTGCGACGCGAGGAACGTGAACGCCATCGCGCCGCCGATCAGGACCGCGTCGGCGACGTGGCCGACCGCGGCCACGACGCCCAGCTTGTCGGCGACCTTCGCGCCGCCGAGCACCGCGACGAACGGCCGCGCCGGCTCGTCGAGGAGGCCCGCCACCACCTCGACCTCCTCGGCGAGGCGCAGGCCCGCGGCGCTGGGCAGGCGGCGCGGCGGTCCCATGACCGAGGCGTGCTCGCGGTGCGAGGCGCCGAAGGCGTCGTTGACGTAGGCGTCGAACCCAACGACGAGACGATCGACGAACGCCGGGTCGTTGGACTCCTCGCCGGGGTCAAAGCGCAGGTTCTCCATCAAGCTGACCTCGGGGCAGAGCTTGGAGAGGGCCGCTCGCACCGGGTCCATCGTCCAGCGCGGGTCCGGGTGGCCATCGGGGCGGCCGAGGTGCGAGCAGCACACCACCGTCGCGCCGCGCCCGAGGAGCCACTCGAGCGTGGGGATCGACGCGCGGATCCGGAAGTCGTCGGCGACCACCCAGCCGCCGTCGGGGCCGGCCTCGAGGGGCACGTTGAAGTCCACGCGGACGAGGACCCGGCGGCCGTGCAGGTCACCCAGGTCGTCGAGGCGTGGGAGGCCGCGCAGCGCGGCGGGCGGTGCGGCCACTCAGCGGCCGCCCACGAGCCGCACGAGGTCGACGAGCCGGTTGGAGTAGCCCCACTCGTTGTCGTACCACCCGAGGACCTTGGCGAGCGACGTCGCGTCGTCGATGCGCTGGACCATGGTGAGCCCCGCGTCGAAGGTGCACGACGCGGGCGAGCCGACGACGTCCGACGAGACGATCGGCGCCTCCGTGTAGACCAAGATGCCCTTGAGCGGCCCGTCGGCCGCGATCGCGAACGCCTCGTTCACCGCCTCGACGCTCGGGTTGCCCGAGACGACCGCGGTGAAGTCGGTGATCGAGCCGGTGGCCACGGGGACGCGAAGCGAGACACCGTCGAGGCGTCCGGCGAGCGACTGGAGGACGAGGCCAGTCGCGCGCGCCGCGCCGGTCGACGTCGGGATGATGTTGATCGCCGCGGCGCGAGCGCGGCGCAGGTCCTTGTGGGGGAAGTCGACCAGGCTCTGGTCGCTCGTGTAGGCGTGGACCGTCGTCATCAGCCCGGACGTCACGGTGAACGCGTCGTCCAGGACCTTGACCATCGGGACGAAGCAGTTGGTCGTGCACGACGCATTGGAGAGCACGAAGTCCGTGGTCGGGTCGAACGTGTCGTCGTTGACGCCCATCACGATGGTGCGGTCGGCGCCGTCGGCGGGCGCCGAGATGACCACGCGCCTCGCGCCGGCGGCCAGGTGGAGCGCGGCGGCGTCTCGGTCCGTGAACTTGCCGGTGGACTCGACGACGACGTCGACGCCGAGGTCCGCCCACGGCAGGTCGGCCGGGTCGCGCTGGGCGAGCACCTGGATCCGGTGGCCGGCGACGATGAGCGCGTCGCCGTCGGCGCGGACCTCCTCGGCGTAGGTCCCCATGGTGGAGTCGTACTTGAGGAGGTGCGCGTGGACCTCGGGCGAGGTCAGGTCGTTGACCGCGACGATGTCCAGGTCCGCGCCCTGAGCGGCGGCCGCGCGCAGGAAGCCCTTGCCGATCCGGCCGAACCCGTTGATCCCGACTCGCACGCTCATCCAGCCTCCCTTGCCGCCGGCACCGATCTTGCCAGAGCCGACTCCAGGGCCGCGGCGAGCCGCTCGGGGTCGTGGACCAGCCGGTTGCGCCCCGCGAGCGGGGCCAGGCGCACCTCGACGTCGGTCGCCCCGAGCGCCATGGCGGACGACTCGTCCGCGAGGACCACGTCGACGGGCACCCCGTGGCGCTCGAGCGCCGCCACGTGGTCGCTCACGGTGTAGCCGGCGGTCTCAGGCTGCTGCGGGCGCAGGTTGCACACGTAGACGCACTGGGCGCTCGACGCGCGCATCGCGTCGGTGACCCCAGGGACCGCGGCGGCGGCCAGCACGCTCGTGTACAGCGATCCAGGACCCACCACGATCTGGTCCGCGCCCGCGAGCGCGACGAGGACCGACTCGGGC
>DATBQT010000207.1:0-1773 GCA_036560685.1 Acidimicrobiales bacterium | reverse complement strand
GTGGCAGACCTGGCCCGTCTCATTACCCTCGTCCCAGGCGACGTGATCCTGTCCGGCACCCCAGCAATGTCGAGGCCGGTCGCCCCGGGCGACGTCGTCGAGGTCGAAGTGGAGGGGCTGGGCATGCTCGAGAACACCGTGGTCACCGGACCGGTGCCGGTGAGCGACGAGGTGGGCGCGCAGCCGACCGAGACCGAGGAGGTCCGTTCGACCGCGCTCGGCGGCGACTGGGAGTTCCGTGGCCAGCGCGGGCCCATCCCCACGTCGCGCGACCAGCTCGTCTACCCCAAGGTCCGCCCGAGGTTCGAGTCGTGACTCCCGCGCGCGTCACGGTCGGGAGCGTCGAGGTCTCCGTCGACCACTACATCGGTGGCGAGCGCGTCGGGTCAGCGACGACCTTCGAGGACCGCTCGCCCCTCGACTGGTCCATGAAGCTTGCCGACGTCGCGAGGGGCGACCTGCAGACCGCGACCGCGGCCGTGAGCGCGGCCGTTGACGCCGCGGACGCCTGGGCGGACGAGGGAGTGGCGGGTCGCGCGGTCATCCTTCGACGGCTCGCGGACCTGATCGACGAGCACGTCGAGCCGCTCGCGGAGCTCGAGTGCCTCGACATGGCCATGCTGCACGAGAGCCTCCGTGCGCGCGTCATCGGCCGCGGCGCTCGCAACTTCCGCGCGTACGCCGACCTTGCAGAGGCCTACGTGCCCCGGCAGTGGAGCTCGAACGGCACCGACAACGTCGTGCTGCGGATGCCCGCAGGCCCGACCGTCGTGATCACGCCCTGGAACGCGCCGTTCATGCTGTCGACCTGGAAGGCGGCGCCCGCGCTCGCGGCCGGCAACCCGGTGGTCCTCAAGCCCGCCGAGTGGTCGCCACTCAGCTGCTCGTACCTGTGCGACCTGGCCGAAGCGGCGGGCGTGCCCGCCGGCGTCCTCAACGTGGTCCAGGGCCTCGGCAGCGAGGTCGGCGCGGCGCTGGTCGAGGATCCTCGGGTCAGGCGGATCAGCTTCACCGGCTCCCCCGAGACGGGCCGGGCGATCGGCGTCGCGGCGGCGCGAAACCTGGTCCCTTTCACCGCCGAGCTTGGCGGCAAGGGGCCGCTCGTCGTCTTCGACGACGCCGACCTCGACGCCGCGGCAACCACCGCGGCCAAGATGTTCGACGACGCGGGCCAAGTGTGTCTCGCGGGGACGCGCCTGCTCGTGGACAACGCCGTCGCAGACGACTTCCTCGCGCGCTTCAGGGCAGCGACGGACCGACACGTGCTGGGCGACTCGCGCGACCCTGCGACGACGATCTCGCCGCTCATCCATCCGGCGCACCTCGCGCGCGTCGAGGGGTTCGTCGAGCGCGCTCGGGACGCAGGCGACACGGTCGTCTTCGGCGGCCGGCGCTGGAAGGACGACGGGCTCTGGTACGAGCCGACCCTTGTCGTCCCCGCCTCCAACGAGTCCGAGATCGTCCAGTCCGAGGTCTTCGGGCCCGTCCTCACGCTCCAGACGTTCTCGACGGAGGAAGAGGCGGTCTCGCTCGCGAACTCGACGCGCTACGGGCTGTCGGCGATCGTCTTCACGTCCGATCGAGCGAGGGCGGACCGACTTGGCGACGCGATCAGGGCAGGGACGATCTGGACGAACTGCTACTTGGTCCGGGACCTGACAGCACCGTTCGGAGGGTGCAAGATCAGCGGGATCGGCCGCGAGGGCGGCGACTACGCGCTCGACTTCTACAGCGAGCTCAAGACCTACCAGGTGAAGGAGGGCACGACCGATG
>DATBQT010000206.1:0-7317 GCA_036560685.1 Acidimicrobiales bacterium | reverse complement strand
ACGACGAGCGCGCCAACGCCAAGCGGCGCGCCGAGCGTCTCTGCGCACAAGGTGGTGTAGTCCGCGCCGAGGGCGTTGACGTCGATCGGCACGTGCCCGACGGCGACCGAGGCGTCAAGGTGCACGGCGGCGCCCGCGTCGTGCGCCGCGGCGATCAGGGGGGCCGCGTCGAGGAGCGTTCCGGTCTCGTGGTTCGCGAGCTGGAGGCAGACGAGCGCCGTTGGCGTCCCGTCGAGCGCGTCCGCGAGCGTCGCGGGGGACACCCGTCCGTCGTCGTCGACCTCGAGCGCCTCGAGAGTGCCGTGCGTCGCGGCGGACTCGAGAACGCTCGCTCGCTCGACCGCGGCCGCGAGCACGCGTCCGCCGTTGCGCAGTGCCGCTGCGACCGAGGTGTTGACGGACTCTGAGATGGACGCGGTGAAGACGACCTGGCGCTGGGTCGCACCGACGAGGAGGGCGACCGCGTCGCGCGCCGACTCGACGGCCCTGCGCACGATGAGTGCCTCCTCGTAGCTGCGACCGGGGTCCGCCTGGGGAAGGCGGAGCCACGTCTCCACGGCGGCGAGCACCTCGGGCCGCAGCGGCTCGGCCGAGGCGCAGTCGAGGAATGCGCGGGCCATCTCAGGCCGAGGCGCGACAGGCGTCGTCGCCGCGAGCGCGCGACGACAACGTGACCGGGGCAGGTGCGGCGGCGCCGAGCCCCTCGAGCATCCCGAGCACGAGCCCGCGGTCGACCGCGCACAGCACCGGATGGTGCGAGGCGGCCTCCCCAAAGGGGCACGAGTCCGCGACCACCGAGTGCGCGCCGCCGTGGACCTCGGCGCGCGCAGCGAACCCATGGGCCGTGAGGGCCGCGGCGATCGTCGACATGGCGCCGCGCACCGAGCGCTGGGAGTCGGCCACGCCGCGCTCGGCGGCAAGTCGGCGCCCGTATGCCTCGCCGACCTCGGCGGCCATCATCTCGGCGCGCTCCGGACCGAGCAGCTCCAAGGAGCGCTCGAGCAGCGCGACCAGCAGCTCGTCGCGACGTGTCGAGCCCGCAGCGGAGAGCGCATCGGCAGTCGCCTCGTAGGCCTTTGCCGGCCGGCCGACGCCACGTGGCGTCGTCGTCGCGACCGCGTGTCCCGCGGCGACGAGCCGGTCGAGGTGGTGGCGCGCGACGTTCGGGTGGATGGAGTGCGCGCGTGCGACGTCGCTCACCGTCGCCCCGGGGTGCGCCCGCAGGTGGAGGTAGATCGCGCGTCGCGTCGGGTCCCCGAACGAGCTCGACAGCGCGGCGACGGCGGCGGTGAACTCCGCAGGATCGGCGCCGACTGCTTCGGTCGCGACGGCCGTCACAGGCACACTCGCAGACACGATCAGTAGTCTACGCGTGAGCCCGCGCGATCCAGTGGGCGACCGAGGGGTGACGTCGAGACGTGGAGAGGCACCTGCGCGACGCGCTCGAGGCGATCGACGACCCGCAGCTGGACCTGCCGCTCGGCGTCGTCGGGATGATCGGCGGGATCACAGAGGTGCGCGGTCGCTCCACCGTCGAGCTGCTCGTGCCGATCGCGACCTGGCCCACCGTGCCGCAGCTGATCGAGTCGATCGAGCGTGCCGCCGCCGAGGTGCATGCCGGAGAGGTCGACGTCGTCGTGCGCTCGATGGGAGAGCCGGAGGCGCGCGCGCTTCGCGAGGCGCTCCGCGACCGAATGGGTGGCACGGGCCACGGCCACGGCAACGACACGCCGGCCTTCCTGGCACGCGGGACGTCGACGCGGGTGCTCGGGATCAGCTCGGGCAAGGGCGGGGTCGGCAAGTCCACCGTGTCGGTCAACCTCGCCGTCAGCTTGGCGTCGCTCGGCCACCGTGTGGGCGTGCTCGATGCCGACGTCTACGGCTTCTCCATCCCCAAGATGGTCCTCGCCGCCATCGAGCCGGTCGTCCTCGGCGACACGGTGCTGCCCACCCACGCCCACGGCGTGCGGTGGCTCTCGATGGGCTGGTTCGTGAGCGACGACCAGCCCGTCATCTGGCGCGGGCCCCTGCTGCACAAGGCGATCACCCAGTTCGTCACCGAGGCGTGGTGGGGGGAGCCCGAGTACCTGCTGATCGACATGCCGCCTGGCACCGGTGACGTGGCGCTGACGCTCAGCGAGGTGGTGCCGTCCGTCGAGATCTACGTCGTGACCACGCCGCAGCCGGCCGCGCAGCGCGTCGCGCAGCGAAGCGCGCTCGCCGCGCGCAAGCTGCGGCTCGCCGTTCGCGGTGTGATCGAGAACATGAGCTGGTTCGACGGCGACGACGGAACGCGCTACGAGCTGTTCGGCGCAGGCGGGGGAGCCGCGCTCGCCGAGGACCTGGGCGTCCCGCTGCTCGCACAGCTCCCGTTGGTGCCGCAGATTCGCGAGGGCGGCGACGTCGGCACGCCGGCAACCGTGAGCGACCCCGATGGCGACGTGGCAGCGCGCTTTGGCGAGCTCGCCGCGCGGGTCGCGGCGCAGGGTCCCGCCCGCCTCTACCGCCAGGAGCTCCGGCTCGCGTAGTCGTGCCATGCTCTCGTGGCGACTCGGGAGGGGCGATGGACCTGGCTGGCAAGACAGCGGTGATCACGGGCGGCGCGAGCGGGATCGGCTTCGCGACTGCGGAGAAGATGGCCGCCGCCGGCACGAAGCTCGTCCTCGGCGACATCGAGGCAGGACCGCTCGACGAGGCGGTGTCGAGCCTTGCCGCAGGTGGCGCGGACGTCATCGGTGTGGTCTGCGACGTGTCGAGGCTCGAGGACGTCGAGCGGCTCAGGGACGCGTCGCTCGAGGCGTTCGGCGCAGTGCACGTGGTCTTTAACAACGCCGGTGTCGGTGGCGGCCCAACGATCGGCGCGCCGATCGAGATGTGGCGATGGGTGTCGGGCGTGAACCTCGACGGCGTCTTCTACGGCGTGCACGTCTTCTTGCCGCTGCTCTTGGAGCAGGACGAGGGCCACGTCGTCAACACCGCCTCGCTCGCGGGCCTCGGCGGCGTCCCCGGCATGGGGCCCTACTGCGCGACGAAGTTCGCGGTCGTGGGGCTCTCCGAGTCGCTCCACCACGACCTCCTCAATCGCCGGAGCAACGTCAAGGTCTCGGTGCTGTGCCCGGGATTCGTGCGCACCAGGATCGCGCAGTCCTCGAGGAACATGCCCGAGTCGTTGCGCGAGAAGGTTCCGGCTCGAGACGCCCGGGACATGGAGGACATCGCCGCGGCAGTCGTCGCCGCGGGCATCGACCCGTCGATCGTCGCTGACCATGTCCTCGGCGCGATCACGAACGAGGAGTTCTGGATCCTCCCGCACCACCACGTCGCGGTGCGCACGACCGAGCAGCGCCTTGAGTGGATGCGAGGCGGCGTCCCCACGACGATCGACCTGCAGAAGGCGACCCGAGGCGGCTGACCTATCGGTCGATGCCCTGTGGGAGTCGCGCCGGGTCCCACCCCAGCGTCGAGACCGCCGTGCGGAACGCGTAGCGGTCCGTCATGCCCGACACGTAGCGCACGGCCGCGTTGACCGCGTCTGGGCTGTCGGATCGAAGTCCGTCGTCTGCGCGATCCGGGATCTCCGACGGCGCCCTCGCGAAGTGCTCGACGAGTGCGCGGAGGACGGCGACGACCGCCTCTCCCTGGGCGACCGACTCGTCCCGCAGGTAGATGCGCTCGTAGTTGAACTCGCGGAACGACGCGAGCGCTTCGGCGTGGTCCGTGTCCATGCCGATGAGCCCGGTCTCGGTGATGGTCGTGACCATCGCGTCGATGAACGCCCCCAGCTGGTCGCCGCGTCGAGAGCCGCAGCGCTCGCGCACGAGGACGGGGAGCGACTCGGGCGTCACGATCCGAGCGAGGACGGCGTCTTCGAAGTCGTGGCAGACGTAGCCGATGCGGTCCGCCCAGCTCACGACCTCGCCCTCGGGCGTCGCGGGCGCGGGTCGCGACCAGGAGTGGTTCGCGATGCCGTCGAGCGTCTCCTCACACAGGTTGAGCGTGGCGAGCGAGACCTCGGCGCCCCATGGCGCGTGGTCGTAGCCGCCCTCCACGAACGGGTCGAAGGCGTCCTCGCTCGCGTGGCCGCCAGGCCCGTGGCCGCAGTCGTGGCCGAGCGCGATGGCCTCGACGAGCGCGACGTTGAGCCCGACCGACCTCGCGATGCCGCCCGCGACCTGGGCGACCTCAAGTGCGTGCGACAACCTCGTGCGCTGGTGGTCCTCAGGGAAGATGAAGACCTGCGTCTTGCCCGCGAGACGCCGGAACGAGCTCGAGTGCAAGATCCGGTCCCGATCGCGCTCGAAGCAGGTGCGCCAGGGATCTGGCTCCTCCTCGACGATCCTGTTGCCCGCGCCGGACGCCCTCGTCGCCCCAGGCGACAGGGACCGCGCTTCTCGTCCTTCCCTGCGCAGCCGGTCCACGCTGACGTCCAGGGGGCTGCCCGTGTCGCTCGCCGGGGCGATCCGCGCGACGGACGTCTCGTGCGCGAGCGTGACGTTCCTGCCGGCACCGAAGCCGTGCATCGTCGCGGCCCAGCGTCGGCCGCGGGTCGACTCGGCCTGGGCGCACACGGCGGCCATCATGCCAAAGACACGTAGCATCCAGTCCAGTCACGCAATCCGTCGAACAGGAGACACATCGTGGAGGTACGCATCGGGATCGTCCAGTCGATGAAGGAGCTCGAAGTCGAGCTACCCGAGGACGCCGAGCGTGACGAGGTGATCGCCCAGGTCGAAGAGGCGCTGGCGGGCGACGCGGTGCTGTGGCTGACCGACCGGCGGGGACGACGCGTCGGCGTGCCGAGCGCCAGGGTCGCGTACGTCGAGCTCGGGGTGCCGGCGGGCGAGCGAAGGGTCGGCTTCGGCACGCCGTAGTGACGCACCGCCGCAACGGTCGGCCCACCTCTGCAGACTTGCGCGCCACCGTGGGCAGGGCAACGATCGGCGGGTGCAAGAAGTGGCTCGGAACGCCGTGAGCCCCTGGCCTTGCGCTGGCGCGCCGAGGCGATGCCGGTGAGCTCGATCCTCGACCGGCGGCTGCTCTTCGTCACGGGCAAGGGTGGCACGGGCAAGACGACCATCGCGGCGGGCCTCGCGTGGCTCCTCGCGTCGATGGGCAAGCGAGTCCTGGCCTGCGAGGTGGACGCCAAGGGTGACCTCGCCGCCACATTCGAGGCGCACAAGGTGGGCTTCGAGCCGGTGCAGGTCCCCGGCGGGCCCTCGGTCATGTCGATGGACACCGAGGCCTCGCTGCGCGAGTACCTCAAGCTGCAGCTGCGCATCCCGATCATCGGTCGCATCGGGCCGCTCGCCGCGGCGTTCGACTTCGTGGCGACCGCGGCCCCGGGGGTCCGCGAGATCCTGACGGTCGGCAAGCTCTGCTACGAGGTCCGTGAGCGCACCTACGACGCGATCGTGGTCGATGCCGCGGCGACGGGTCACGTCATCGGCCACCTGACCGCCCCACAGGCGATCAACGACCTCGTGAAGGTCGGCCTCATCCGCTCGCAGACCGACTGGATGCTCGACATCCTGAACGACGCGGCGACGACGGGCGTCGTCGTCGTCACCACGCCTGAGGAGATGCCCGTCCTCGAGACGATCGAGTTGCTCGCCGAGATCGACGACAAGACCCAGGTCGACGTGGCGGGCATCGTCGTCAACCGAACGCTTCCCGAGCTGTTCGGCGTCCGCGACGAGGGCGTCTTCGCCGAGATCGCAGCCGCACGGCCTGGCGCGCTCGCCGAGACGCGGTTTGACGGCGTCTTCGACGCCGCGCGACATGCGACCGCCAGGCGCCGGCTGGCCGCCGTGCACGTCGGGGTGCTGCGAGACGCGATACCAGAGGGCATGCCGCTCGGGTTCCAGCCCTACCTGTTCACGAGGGCCGAGGGACTGCGGGCGACCCGACAGGTCGCCGCGTCGCTCGGCGCGGAGTTCGCGTGACGGCGCCGCCCTCAGTGCGACGGCTCGCCGAGACGCGCGAGATCCTGCTGTGCTGCGGTCCAGGGGGCGTGGGCAAGACGACCATCGCGGCGTCCGTGGCGGTGCTCGCCGCGACGACGGCGCCCGGCAGGGTGCTCGTGCTCACGATCGATCCCGCACGGCGGCTCGCCGATGCGCTCGGGCTCAAGGGCATCGGCAACGACGTCGTGCAGATCGACGAAGAGACTCTGCGAGCCGCCGGCGTCTCGCCCCGCGGGGAGCTGTGGTGCGCGATGCTCGACATGAAGCGCAGCTGGGACGACCTCATCCTGCGCCACGCTCCGGACGCCAAGACCGCCGAGCGCATCCTGTCGAACCCGCTGTACCAGAACATCACAGGCCGATTCGTCCAGTCGCACGACTACATCGCGATGGAGCGGCTCCACGAGCTGCACTCGACGGGGGAGTGGGACCTCATCGTCGTCGACACGCCGCCGACGCGGAACGCGCTCGACTTCCTCGACGCCCCCGCACGGATGGAGGAGTTCTTCTCGTCGCGACTGCTGCGCTGGCTCATCGCGCCGGCGCGGGGCGGGCTGCTCGGGATCGCGGCGAGGCCGTTCACCCAGATCGCCGACCGGATCCTCGGGACCCAGTTCCTCGAGGACATCACCGACTTCTTCCTGTCGCTGCAGTCGATGTACGGCGGGTTCGTCGATCGGGCGCGCGCCGTCTCACGCCTGCTGTCCGACGAGCGGACGTCGTTCCTCGTCGTCGCGACCCCCGAGGCCGCGCCGGTCCGCGAGGCTGACTTCTTCTTAGACGAGCTGACGCGTCGTGGCTACGAGATCGGCGCGCTCGTGCTCAACCGCGCGCTTCCCGCGTCGCTCGCGCTCAACGAGACCGAGGTCGCGGCCGCGGACCTGGCAGCCACGGCGCCACAGGTCGCCGGGGAGGTCGCCGCGTCGCTCGGCCTTGACGCAGCCGCGGCCGAGCGCGTCCTCGCCGCGACGGGATCGGCCGCGAGGGACTGGGCGGTCGTCGCTCGACGCGAAGCCGCAGTCCGGGACCGCCTCGCGACGATCGCCCCGCTCGTGGTCACCATTCCGAACTTCGACGACGAGGTCAGCGATCTCCAGGGGCTCCTCGCGCTGAGCGCCCATCTTGGCGCCGTGCCCTGACCTCCGCTGCGCCGACGCAGATGGGACCGACCGCTGCGGAGACCGTTGACGGGCAACGCTGGGGCGTCCGTGTGGACCCCCCGTAACCTCTGGGCGTGCACGGGGCCGATCGACGACGTTTGCCGCGCGCACGCGTGCTGGTGGGTGGACCGTCACGTCGACGTCGCGCCGCGGTCGGGGCGCGCGGTGCTTGACTACCACCTCCACCTGTGGCC